>JBKJHT010000243.1:0-4747 GCA_046598945.1 Burkholderiales bacterium
TGGGCCATGATAATTTCTAACTTAATGAGCGTGACTTACAGTGTGTCGCTACCGGCAACGTTGAAAAATCAGCGTCAGGGTAAAAACCGCGTAGGACAGCGCCGCTTAGTTCGCCAAATATTGTCAGCCAAGCGGCCACATGAAACGAGACATTCGCCTATTGCGACTAATCGCCGTTACACGCAACGTTGCCACTTCTCTTTAACGTTTGGAGAACCGCATGCTCGACTATTCGATATTGGAACCCGAAGGGCTATTGGTGCTCAAGCCTGATGCACCGCTAAGGAGACACCAATAGCAATGATTTAAGGGGGACGCATTATTTGACGCCCCGTCACCATCACTACCCCCGCATATATCCCGCTTCCCACTGGCTGCGAATCGCCAGCACGAAAACGGTGTCGATCACGGCGATATAGCGGTACAGGGCGATGTAGCCATGCGTGCGGCGGCCGATCACGAGCTCATTCATTTCGCCTGCCGCGGGCCGGCCGATCAGCGGATTATGTTCAAGGACGCTGATCGCCTGGATGATTTCGCCGATGCGTACGGCACGGTCGACGGCTTCGTATTGGGCAAGGTGGCCGAGGATGCGCTCGAAGTCTTCTACGACTTCCGGGGCAAGCTCGATTCGCGACACGGGATAGCCTAGCGTGCCAACTTCTTTGCGGCGGGGCGGGTTACTTTTTTGCCGACAACCTTGTCTTTCAGATAGCGCTGCATGTCCGCCCATGGAATCGTCCGACCGGATACGACGATGGCCGAGTAACGCGACTCCGCAACACTTAGAAAATTGTTCCGCTGTTCCATCAACTCGGCCTTCTCGGCAATGGCTTCGAGTATGAAATTGTGCGGCGTGGTTCCCGCACGCTTGGCGGCGCGTGAAACTTTTTCTTTAAGTTCATCGGGGAGTCGAATCGTAGTAGTGGACATGGCGCGCTCCTGAAAGTTGGCTCCAATGTAGCACATTGGTGCTACATACTTCGAGAGTTCCGGGTGTCAATGGTACGTTCCTGCCATTGGGGGCAAGCTCGCATTTCCCGACAAAAACACACATAGGCCGATTATCTACGCGCCGTTCCAAGGCAAAATGCTCTGCATTCCGCTAACGAGGTAGCGGTCAATTGCCCTGAACGAAAATCCAGCATGTGCTCTCGTGAGATATGATGAGTTTGAATGATAGTGCAACTAGATTTTTACGACCATTGAGGCAAGTAAGATCAACAAGATGCGAGCCATTTACCCCGGCGAAATTCTCCGCGAGGAATTCATGATGCCGCTGGGCTTGTCCGCGCCCGCGCTGGCGGTTGCGTTGCAATTGGCGCGGTATTCCAATTCCACGCCGCAATTCTGGCTGAACCTGCAACCAAGCTACGACCTGAATACCGCGCAATTCGCTTGCGGGTCAAAGATCGAACGCAAAGTACTGCCGCATGCCGCGTGATAAGGCGATAGCAAGTCACCAGGTGGCCTTTGACATAACGTGGCCGGTGAATTGTCTTGAAAAAAATTACCCTGACCCGAATGGCACTTGCTTAAGCCCAAACACGGTACAAAATATCCATAAAGTAGGTTGGTGCTGAACAACGTGAAGCCCAACATGTACAACGATAGTGTTGGGCTTCGCAAGCTCGGCGCCAACCTACGACACTGCCAATCACCATCCAATTACGCTTAAGTAAGTGCCATTCCACCCTGACCCTTCTGAATTAACACATGAGCGCTGAACGCAGGCGGCTGACTCTCGCATTCCTGTTCTCCCTGCTGATTCACACGCTGCTGTTGAGCTTGACCTTCGGTGGCCAGATGCTTGGGCTTCCGGGCTTCGCCTTCCCATGGCGAGAGCGACGGATCGAGGCACCCGATCTACGCGTCTCACTCGTGCCGGCGCAGGTCACAGTCGCGGAGCCTGCAGGTACGTCGGGTTCGTTGGTCAATGATCTTCTGCAGCAGGCATCGATCGAGAAGGCTGTTGCAGGTGGTCCGGCCCTGACACCATCCGTGTTCTCTTCGCCGCCCTTGGGCAGAACGGCTGAAGTGATCGTACTTCAGTCCGAAGCAAAGGCGACGGCACAGGCCGAGCCAGCGCCAGACATCGCGACTAGTGCGGTTCCTGGGAAAGCGCCGTTGCGCACCGAAGGGTCCGGTGACGCGACGCCGACACCGATCAATGCGCCGGTAGTGATCGCCGTAGAGCAGTCAGCCGAGGCTACGTTCGCCGTGCCTCCACCCGCGCCAACGCCTGTCATCGCGGTTGCGCCAAGCACTTCAATTCCGGAGGCCGTGATGCCTGCGCCCCGAAATGCTGGCGAGGTACCGCAGAAGCCAGCCGAACCGGAGGCGCGGGAGCGAGCCGTTGAAGTGGCCAAGCTCGATCCTCCGGCGCGCGAGGTGCAAACACAGCGACAGCAACAGGCGGATCAGTTGGAGGCGGCGCGGGTTGAAGCCGCGCAACTCGAGGCCGCTCGGCAAGAAGCGGCTCGCGTCGACGCTGCACGACTGGAGGCTGCGGGACTAGAGACTCAGCGCCAAGAAGCCACGCGACTTGCCTCGGCACAGCGGGTTGCGCAGCGTCAGGAACTCGCCCGACAGGAGGCGGCACGTATCGAGTCTGCTCGACTGGAGGCAGCGGGACAGGAGACTCAGCGCCGGGAGGCCACACGACTGGCCGCAGCACAGCAGGAGGCAAGTCGTCAGGAACTCGCTCGACTGGAGGCGTCGCAACGGGAGGACCAACGCAAAGAGGGCGCACGACTGGCGGCCGCGCGACTGGAGAGCGATCGCCAGGAAGCCGTGCGACAGGCAGCAGCCGGGAAAGAGGCCGCGCGCATTCAGGAAGAAAAGGACGAGGACGCAAGACGGGCAGCGCGGCGCGAGGCGATGGGACGCCAGCTCAATGAGGAAGCGGCCCGGCGCAAGGCAACTGATGCCGCCGCGACTGCCGCTCGCTCTCCTTCCACGCTGCCCTACTCGTTGAGCACCGCACGTCGGTTCAGACTATGGGGGCGGTTCGACCCCAACGCCGAACTCGTCCAGTACGCGGAGACGTGGGCCCGGAAGATCCAATTCAACACACCTGTCGACACCGTCCGCGAAGTGGCAAAGCGACCTCACACCAATCCGATGGTGACGGTGGCCATCCGCAGCGACGGATCCGTGGAGTCAGTGACCTTCGTTGTCTCCAGTGGCGTGGCGGAAGTCGATGAAACGATACGGCGCATCGTGCAAAGCGGTGTGCCTTACCAGGCTTTCCCGCCGGGAATGGCTCGCGACTTCGACGTGATCGAAGTCCGCCGGACCTGGCACTTCGACACAGCCATCCGATTGTACTGATTGAAGGAAGAACGGGGTCGGCGTTGAATGGCACTTACTTAAGAGCTTTGGATGACAAGTACGGGGAATTGGTGTGTTGAAGGGCATCAATCAACAATGTCTCCCCGGCGCAGGCCGGGGCCTAAGTTTTGTGCAAGACGCCGCGCAATTGAAACTGGGCCCCGGCCTGCGCCGGGGAGACAGCTAAAGTAGGTGCCATTCGGGTCGAAGTGAATTTTTTGCGAAAAAATTCACGCCCACCACTTGGAATTTCTTGGGCAGTAGAAAACGACCGCCTTACAATCTGGTAATCTTGGCACACGAATAGCGCCCACCGCGCTAATGGAGGCTCACCATGAAATTCAACGCTCCGACGCAAGTCACTTTCATCATCTCGCTTGTACTGGCCATCGTGGCTGTCCTCTCACGGTTCGTTGCGATTCAGAACGTCACCGTCAATGCATTCTGGATCCTGCTGATTGCGTATGTTGTACTAGCGATCGGTTGCGTTTTTCGTCGGCGCTGAGCGCACTTCCACGTTGTGCCTGCACCAGCGGCAATGGTGCAAATCCAAGTGCTCAAGTTCGCATTTTCCGCCCCGTCGCCATCACTACTCCCGCACATACCCCTGGTTTAGTTTGTTGGTGTTAGCGCCATCTACTTTTTCTTTTCAGGCGGCATCAAATCTTTCATCAACGATCGCGACTGCACACTGGTGATTCGCGTGCCGTCCCACAGATAGGCGAGATGAAGCGTACGGCGGCATTCAGACACAAGCCTTGGCAAGTAAACCGCAATACATTCGCCACCTTCTGATCTCACGCTGGGATAAACGATGCCGTGAGATTTTTCCAGGCTTCGAAGCTTCAGCGCAAACGCTTGCGATGCAGCGTAGGAATCAGGCGATAGTATCCTTTTGTCGGGCAGTTCCTTGCGCAGATCGTGAAACGTTCCCCGGATGCGCGCCTCGATCGCCAACTTTTCGAATGCGATGGGTTCCATCCGGCCTTCGCGCGCGAACTTCCCGGTATGAAAAACGGTTTCATCGATGGCCGTGTCGAGGTCTTTGCCGGCGTAATAGGCACCGAAGGTCGCGTCTGTAAAACGCGTCCCGCCGGGTCTCAGATAAGCAAAGGGTGCCATGACCAGCGTGGCACCCTCTCCCTGCGCACAATCTTCGGGCAGGAACATTCCCCAGCCTTCGATGTTTTTCTTTACGCGCGGATTCGTCAGGTTTGCCAGCCGTTCGAGTTGATCCCAATCCGCGTTGCCTGCGATATCCGCAAACAAATGAATGCTCGGGAAGCGCGTCGAAATCACCCGCTGACTGTGTGACCAGGCGAGACGACTGACAGCGATCAATCCCAACCTCCGCGGTTTGCATCAAGGTAGGCTCTGACGCGATACAAGTCTGCCAACTGACCGGTGAGCATCA
>JBKJHT010000006.1:0-9492 GCA_046598945.1 Burkholderiales bacterium
CTTTGCGTCGCGGTGGCGACCTGCGCACAGACGAGATCGCGGCGACTTCTCTCTGTCATCCTTCGCGTTGTTCAGGATCGCGTGCTTAAAATCTAAGCGTTTATGGCTTGTGTGCCGTGTCGGCAGCACGGGTACCGGCCGCCGCCAATGACAATGCGCCAGGAGCCGCTCTGGTACTGGGTGGCCTCGGGCCATTGCCTCGTGGGCAGATTTATTTCGCAGTGGAGGGCGCGAATTACCCCCGCAGGTCGTTTGCGCTTGCCCTTGGGCACGCAAATTCATTGGGCATTTCAAATCAACATATTGCTCGGTCAATCACGGCAGATTTCGCTGCGACTTTAATGCGATCCTATTATTGAGGGATTTTTTACGCTGGCCGGTGATTGCGCGGCTTTGAGTTTCCGCGTGGCCATTGCAGGGTTTTATTCCAATGCGGTTCGCTTAAGACCGTTCGCCCTGAGCCAGTCGACGGGTGAATGGGCTTCGACAAGCTCAGCCCGAACGTCTAACCGAACAGTAGTGAGTTTTATTCCCTACCGTCATTTCGCGCATCGGATCGATCGGCGCGCGTCGAACCACGACATCAGGCACTTTGCTAACTGGCGTCCTTCGTCGGCGATGGGTCTGCGTCCGCGCGCCGTTTTTTTGCCTCGCCGAGCAATCGGCTAAGTTGTTCGACGGCTTTGGCATAGGCGCCCTCCATGACCGCGAGCTCGGCCGACGAAAGCGCGCTCACCACATGTTCCGCCAGCGCGGCTTTATCGTCGGGCATGCCGACGCCGATTTTTAGGCGCTGCATGGTATCGGTCTGGAACGCCTGGTGCACCGAATGCACGCCATTGTGACCGCCGTCACCGCCGCCTGCGCGCACGCGTATGCGGCCGGGGGGGAGTTGAATATCGTCGTGTACCAGGACGCACTCCTCCGCTTCAAACCCGAGTTGGTCGGCCCATTGTTGAACAACCGCACCACTGTTATTCATGTGGGTGAGCGGCTTGATGAGGTGTATCGTCCGATCCGGACGCTCGATTTTTGCAACCTCGCCAAGGTCGCTTTGTTGCCACGTCACGCCCTTCGCCTGAGCGAACGCCTCTAACGCGTGGAAACCGACGTTGTGCCGCGTGTTGCGAAATTGTTCGCCGGCGTTGCCTAAACCGATGATGGCGCGAATCGGTTTGGTTTGCGCCGCATCGTCCGTTTTGGCTTGAGCCGTTGGCGGCGTAACGATTATCGCCGCAGCGCGGGGTTGTTTATTGGCTCTTTGTTCAGCGCCGGTTTCATTCGCGAAAATTCCAATGACGTCCATCAAGCATTCCTGCCGGTGGGTGCCTTTCAGCAACACCAGATCACCGGGCTGCAACAAATCGTGCAGGTAATCGCGCGCCGCTTCCACGGAATAAAAGGCCTGCAGCGCGTCGTCGTCCGGATGGCGTTTCGCCTTCAGGCATTTCGTCGCCTGGGGGCCGATGAAAATGACGTGATCGGCAACTTCGAGCGCCTCTGTCGCGACGGACGTGTAGGCGCGTTGCCGCATCACCGAGCCGGAACGTTTGGAATCGCCTTCGTAGTCGGAAATGCTGCCGATAATCGCGATCTTGCGTTGCGCCGTCGCCTCGCGCAAGAATTGCAGCGCGGGGGAAATGGTCCACAGCGGGGCTTTCAAATCATCGCGAATAAACGTAATGCCGTTCGGCAGTTCCACCGGACTTAGGCGCGCCTCGAACGGCGGCGCTTCTTGCACCGCTTGGGCGATGGTCAACAGCGGCATGTCCAGCGCGATGCCGACCGCAAACGCGGCGAGCACACTGTGCACCCAGTGTTCACCGCACAGTTGTGTTTGCACCTGGACGGACTGACCGTCATGGATAAGCGTAAAGGATAAACGCGCCGGCCAGCGGCTGCTCACGTTCTCCGCGCGCACATTGGCATCGGTGGCGAAGCCATAGGTAATCACGCGGCCGACGCAGCGTTTGCGCATTGCCAGCACGCGAGCATCGTCCGCGTTGAGCACGGCGATGCCATTTTTCGGCAATACCTCGATCAGTTTACCTTTCGCCGCGGCGATGGCATCTTTCGAACCAAATGCGCTGATGTGATCGCTGCCGACGTTGGTCACCACACCAATCAGCGGGCTGACTAAACCTAACGGGATTGAGAAATCTATTAGCGTTCCATGGTAGCCGGCGGGGCTGAGTTCCATCACGCAACACTGGCCGCCGCCGGGGCGCATGGAGAACAGTGACTTAGCAATTTCCGGCGGCTGATTATCGTTGCCGGGATTTCTGTGAACCCGATACTTTTTTGCCAGTACCGCCGAGATCAATTCCTTGGTGGTCGATTTTCCGCAGCTTCCGGTGACGCCGATGAAGATCACCCCCGACAGCGCTCGCCGGTACAGCAGCGCGGCTTTTAGGAAAAAGCCGCCCGAGAAAAACGCGTCACGGCGCCATTCCCAAGCGCGCTGGGCACGGTGACCGAGTGCGCGAAACCGCGCACCGCGTAGGCGAGGAGTTGAGCCGTTCACGCTGGGTGTTGGAGTGGTGCGATCAAAATTAATTTAAACATCAGTGCGATTGATGACTGGCGAACGTGTCGGCGCGAAATTCGAGCCCAGCCATCATTAGAAACCAAATCCGGCAAAGATTCAAATCGACCCGCCGTGGGCGCTACAACACATAGCGCGCCAAATCCTCGCTCTTCGACAATTCCTTCAAGCGGCTATCGACATAGTTCGCGTCGATCAATACATTCTCCGCGCCCCCCTTGCCGGCGCTGAAGGAAATTTCTTCCAGCAATTTTTCCATGACGGTGTAAAGTCGCCGGGCGCCGATGTTTTCGGTCCGCTCGTTCACCTCAAACGCGATTTCGGCGAGGCGTTTTACCGCTTCCGGTTTGAATTCGAGTTTGACATTTTCGGTTTCCAGCAGCGCCTCGTATTGCTTGGTCAAGCACGCATCGGTGCTGGTGAGGATCTGTTCGAAATCCGCCACGGATAAGGAGTTTAGCTCGACTCGGATCGGCAAACGGCCCTGCAATTCTGGAATGAGGTCGCTCGGTTTGGCTAAATGAAATGCGCCGCTGGCGATGAATAACACGTGATCGGTTTTGATCATGCCGTATTTGGTCGAGACCGTGGTGCCTTCGATCAAAGGTAACAGGTCGCGCTGCACCCCTTGGCGCGAAACATCCGGGCCACCCATTTCCGAGCGCGAGGCGATCTTGTCGATTTCGTCCAAAAACACAATGCCGTTTTGCTCGACGTTTTGGATCGCTTGCGCTTTCATCTCTTCGTCGTTAATGAGCTTCATCGCCTCTTCATCGGTGAGCAGTTTCAGCGCTTCCTCGACTTTGAGCTTGCGCGCCTTCTTGCGGCCGCCACCCATGTTTTGAAACATCCCTTGGATTTGCTCGGTCAGATCTTCCATGCCGGGCGGGCCCATGATTTGCATTTGCGCCGGCATGGCGGACACTTCGATCTCGATTTCTCTATCGTTGAGCTTGCCCTCGCGCAACATTTTGCGGAATTTCTGCCGCGTATCGCTATGGCTTTTATCGCCGTCGGTTTTTTCGACGTGCTCGTCGTTGGCGTTGAAGCCGAAATCGCGGGCGGGCGGCAGTAGTATGTCCAGGATTCTGTCTTCCGCTTGATCCTGGGCGCGGTCGCGAACTTTTTTGGTTTCCTGCTCGCGAGTTTGTTTGATCGACGTTTCGACCAGATCACGAATAATGGAATCGACATCTTTGCCAACATAGCCGACTTCGGTAAATTTCGTCGCCTCGACTTTGATGAACGGCGCATTGGCAAGCTTGGCCAAACGCCGCGCGATTTCGGTCTTACCGACGCCGGTTGGCCCGATCATGAGAATATTTTTCGGTGTGATCTCCTGGCGTAACGGATCCGGTACTTGCTGACGACGCCAGCGATTGCGCAGCGCGATGGCGACGGCACGCTTGGCTTTTTCTTGGCCGATGATGTGTTTGTCCAGTTCATGGACGATTTCTTGCGGGGTCATTTGGCTCATTTTTTGTGCTGGGAAGAGTGAAAAGTGTGGCGTGAAAAGTAACGGCTCATCGTCGTGTCAAGATTCCCTGCGCTTACTCTTCACGTTTCACCGTTCACGTCCTATTCAAGCGTCTCAATCACGTGATTCTGATTGGTGTAAATGCAAAGATCGCCGGCGATCACCAGGGCTTTCTTGATGATCTCCGGTGGTAGGAGCTCGGTGTTTTCCAGCAAGGCTTGCGCCGCTGCCTGGGCGTAGGCGCCGCCGCTGCCGATGGCGAGCAGGCCCAGTTCGGGTTCGAGCACATCGCCATTACCGGTAATGATCAACGAAGTGGTTCGATCGGCAACCACGAGCATTGCTTCAAGGCGGCGCAATATGCGATCGGTGCGCCAATCTTTCGCCAGTTCAACGGCGGAGCGTAACAAGTGGCCTTGATGTTTTTCCAGCTTCGCTTCGAAGCGTTCGAACAAGGTAAACGCATCGGCGGTCGCGCCGGCAAAACCGGCGAGAACCTTGTCGTGATAAAGCCGTCGTACTTTGCGCGCCGTGGCCTTGACGACCACGTTGCCGAGCGTGACTTGACCGTCGCCGCCCATGGCGACTTTGTCGCCGCGCCGCACGGAGACGATGGTGGTGCCGTGAAAACTTTCCATGTGGTGAAATGCCCCGTAGCCGCAAACAGAGTAATTGAAGGAGTATGAGGGCGTTGCTTGAGATTTCAAGCAAAGTCTGTATGCCTACAGCAAAAAGAACTTCGCCCGCGCGAGTAGGGCTTTGCGATCCGCGAGCCCGTTGGCGCCGCCGTTGATAATTTTTGTAATGGCCAATACGTTGTCGCGATCTGCAAGGCGGTTGAGATTGTGGTCGTTCCAGAACCAGCAAGAAGCGTCTACCGCCAGCGACGGATCCGTTGCCAGCAATTGCGCCGCCGCCGTGCTGCTGCTGAAATTGCGGCCGCGCGCGCGGCCATATTTCGTGTAATTTTCACGGCCGGTAATTTGAATCAGCCCGCGGCCCTTGAAGCGCACGCCGTCGCCCGGTTGCGTGTTGCCCAGGTCACGCCGACCCTCGTAGGCGCGGCCGCTGGCGATTTCTTCCGAGTAAATCAATTCTTTGCTTTCATGGCCAATCTGCGCCAAAAAATGCACGCGGCGCAGCGCCGTGTTGATTGCATTCTCGGTCATTTTGGCAACCAACCCAGCGAAATAGCGCGCAATCCTTGCCGAACTCCCATGAACATAAATGCCTTGCAGTTTCTTTTCCGTCAGTCCCGGCAGCAACCCCTCGCGCAACGCCGCCAAGGTCCCGCCATTCGGATCGACCTTACCGTCGGGTCGGGACGTGTTGCGGACGCGGCGCTGAAATAACTCGATCGCGGCGATGGTCGCGGCGCCGCACACGCCGGATTCGGCCAGCGGCGCCAGCGGACTGAGTTGGTAGCTATTCAGGTTGAGAAGAATTTGGAGGGTCTTGACGTCGTCGGCGGTATTGATCCCACCGCGCCCCACCGATCGTGTGATGCACATTATTTTCTCCCCCCGTCGCGTTGTCGAACACTAGCGCATCATTCTACTGCAAACACTCAGGCTTTTACGACTATGCCACGAGGCTTACCCAGCTTGCCGTTTGGCAAGGCATGCGCTGACAGCCAGTATCCATAAGGCTCGCAGGGCATCACTATTTTTGATCGATGGTAATGGTTGCGTCCCACGGCGCCATGTTGGGCTCATCCAAACGGCGGCGGCAGGTGGCGACAAAGAACTGTGTCGGGCCGTCGTTCGGCCAACGCTGGGAAAGTTTTACAAACTGCTGCGCAGCTTCGGCCAAATGTCCTTCGCAATAAATTTTTAATGCACTGGCGAAGTCGGAATAGTTCGAATCCGATACGGGTGGCGCGCGGCCGCTCACCAGCTCGACAATGTCCAGCGGTTGGGATTTTCCGGCCAGTTGAAAGCGGCCCAAGGGGCGCACGAATAGATCGCCGCTATCGATCGCTTCAGCCGTTGCCAGCAACGTGGTGTTGAGGGTTTTGTTTAGGCCCTCGACGCGGCTGGCGGTGTTGACGATGTCGCCGACGGCGCGAAATTCTAAGTGACCACCGCGCGCGCCCAGGGTGCCGACGGCGACTTCGCCGGCATGTAAACCGATGCGCGTTTCCAGTTTCGGCCGATCGGCGTGGCCATTGAATTCGTCCAATGCGTTGCGCATGGCGAGGGCGGCACGACAGGCTTGCCGGCGCAAATCGGCGCTGGTCTCGGTCTTCGCCCATAACGCTAACAGCGCGTCACCGCGCAGGTCGGCAACGGTTCCGCCGTGTTGCTCGATGATGCCGTTGAGTAGGGCGAAATAGTCGTTCATCAAATTCGCCAGCACTTGGGGCGCCAGGGTTTCCGATAATCGCGTGTAGTTTTTCACATCGGTCGCGAGGCACACACCGTAGGCTAATTGGGTTTGCGGCCCGGCGGGCGCGGCGTCGGCAAGCGAGCGCTGCAGAACCTCGGCCGGAACAAACTGTTTGGCGAGTTTGATGATTTGCTCGCGCTGGCGTTTGGCAAAGCGATATTTGAACAAGGTTGCGCTGACGAACGCGATGGGCGACAAGATCACTAGGGGCACGATCAGCGGCAGCCAAACCTGATCGTGGCCGAATAATTGCCGCGCCCAAAATACATACCCGGCGCTGACCAACGCGAGGACAATCGCTGCCCAACGCATATCGAGTAAAGCCGCGAGCACGCCGACGAGTACGCCCCAGAGGCCGAAGAGCGCCATCTGGCGCGACAGCGCAAGCGGTTTGAGGTCAGAGTCGGCGAACAGATTGGCGAACGCGGTCGCCGCGATTTCGACACCGCTCAGACGTAATCCGTCCGCCTGCGAATACACGGTGTGATAGTCATCGCGAATCGCTTCGTAGTCACGCCATGTCGTCGGCAGATAGCCGATGAAGACGGCTTTGCCTTTGAATATCGCGCGATCGGCCGCTGCGTTCGGATGACCTATCACCTGGTGGTAGGGAAGGGTGGTCACGGTGCGCGGCGGCCCGTAAAAGTTCAGAAACCGTGCTGGCTCGCCGGCATACGTTAAAAGCAGCGCGCGCAAAATTTGTCTGTCGCGTGGCGGCCAATCGTGCTGATTCTGTATATTTTTCAGGGCGCGCCGGAGTAATTGGGGTTGTGCCGCAAACAACCGGCGCAACACCGTGGCCTGCTGGCTCAGTGCCTGAAGATCCTTTCCCAGAGCGGGTTCCAGCCCGATCATCACTTCCCGCAGGCGCGGCATCAGGTCACGGGCAAACACTTGCAACGCCGCCACGGGGAGGGTGGCGAGCTCGCCGTCGTCGGCCTTGAAGGTCCAGTAGCCGTCAACCCGTATCGGCTCGCGCGGCAACACAAACGTGGCGTTGAGTTGTGCCGCTTGATGTAGCAGCGCGGTGGCGGACTGGAGGGCTTCGGACTGGGCGACTAACTTCTTGGCGAGGACGACATTATTTGCCTGAGCGATGGCAGCGGCGAATTCGCTATCCTGCGCGCGACTTTCCTCGAAAAATAGATCGAACACGATCACCGCCGCACCCGCTTCGCTTAAGCGGTTGACCGCCTCGATGTGAAGCGCCCGCGACCATTGTGCCGGTTTTTCCGGCAAGTTCAGCGTGTCGGTGGTTTCGCCGTTGATGGCGAGGATGACAACGTCCGGCGGCGCAAGATTCGCGCCGCGTAGCGCAAACAGCCACGGCAAGCCGAAGCGCTGTTCCAAATCAGCGATGCTCGGCAACAGTCCAAGGACCAGGCCCAACAGCCCAAGCGCCAGCGCCAGTTTTCCGGTTAACCCGGCGCCGAAACGCTTAACGCGTCGCGCGGATTGTTCCAATGCCATGTTATCTATAACCATTTTCTCGCGGACGCGAGAAAAAAATCGGTCTGTCGCCGCCCCACATTTTTCCCCCTGCCCCCTCGACTCCTACTTGGTCACGTAGGGATTTTATATGACCCGTCGCGCTACAGTGTGGCCAATGTGGGTCGGCTGCGAAAGGAGCGCGCGAGTCATTCAGGCGCGTGGCACGCAACGAGTAGCAAACGACAAAATCAAAGTGAGGATAGCGTCATGGCTGTGATCGCGGTAACGAGCGGGATGGGGACGGGCGTGAAATATGTCGCCGAGCATGTGGCGCGGCGCCTGGGCTTGGAGTTGGTGCATCGCGAAATTGGCGAAGCCGGGCGCGCGGTCGCACCCAATACCGACCACACCCTCCGCGAATCGCAGCGCTCGCGCTGGGACGCCGGACTCGCCTGGCTTAGCGCCGCGCGCGATATGGGTGGCCTGGACGAGTTGGAGAGCGTGTGCCGGTTGGCGCAACGCGGCAATGTGCTGATTTGCGGCGCAACGCCGCTGCATTTTCTAAGCGACCTGACGGACGTGATCAAGGTTCGCGTGCGCACCACCATGGCACTACGCGTGCGGCGCATCATGGCGTGCATGGGCACCGACCAACCGGATATGGCCTTAGCGAAAATATTGCTCGGCGACCAACGTCAGTCGGACGCATTGCGCCGCATGTTTAAGATCGACGACGCGGAGAATCCAGATCTCTACGATCTAGTCATCGATACCGGCCGGGAACCGGCGGAAAATTGCGCCCTACAGATCGTCAAGTGGGCCGTGCGGCCCAGTGAGAACGCGGCGCGCACGCGCTGGGCAAAACTCGACACGATGCTTGACCAGATACGCGGCCTGCGCAGCCACCCAAGGAACGAGACTCGGGATGGAAATACCGGTTCGAGCAGGCGCTTGTCTTAAATGCACCCCTCTTTTCACGGCCCCCGGTTACGGCCTATACTATCCGCTCGCGAACCCAGGCTGAGAAAGTTTGCTATGCGCGCTGTCAAGGGAATGGATCGGTGAAACGGGCAACGGTGGTCGCCCATATTCGTCATCTCTGCTGCTTGGGCTTGGGCGCCGAGACGATTATGCCGGCACTGCTCAAATGTTTGCATGAATTGGTTGCGTCGGAATCCAACGCATTTTTTTGGGTCGACGAACAAGACGAAATCACCAACTTCTGGGCCGAAAAAATACTGCCGGCGGAGGTCATGCGGCTTTATTTTCGTGAGTTTTACAATCGCCCGGTCGGCGGTTTCCAAAGCACGATCAAGCACACGGCAGGGCTTACCCGCGGCATCGATCGGACGACACGCGAGCCTAGTTTCTACCAAAGTGACTATTACAACTTGGTCTGGCGCGAGCATCTGAATGCCCATCACGCCATGTACGCCGTGATTCAAGAGCATGGCCGACGGCTCGGACAATTGAGTCTGTACCGCACCACCAAAGACAAGGTGTTTAGCCAAACCGACGAAGATTTGCTCGCACAAATTACGCACTACATCGCCTATGCCATCGCCGCGGGCCCGAAAACAAACGGTGGCGAGGCGCATTATTTTGATACCCAGCGCGTTGGTATGATCATTTTGAATGGCCGTGGCCAGAC
>JBKJHT010000128.1:0-5167 GCA_046598945.1 Burkholderiales bacterium
GGCTTACCCAGCCTGATGCGCCGGATCCTGTTTCAATTTTCGGAAGAATTGAGCCAGTGGGATCACGAGATCGGTGAGTTGGATGCTCTCGCATTGCACGCGGCATGATTTCGGTGACGCCGCTGCATTTTGATTTTACCCACCACGCCACGCACGCGCGTCTGAGTCAACTACTCATTTAGGGAACTTACAAATCGAGACGCGCCATGAGCTATATCCAGCCTGCCTCGCGGCAGTGCATAGCCTGAGCGCAAGGCTAGAGGCGGCGTCCAGCCTTGCTTATTTGCGCCGCATCACTACCATCCCCGCACCGAACATTGCGAAAATGAGCAACACCCCTCGCACAATATATTGCCCGGCAGCGAATGATTCGCCATCTTTAGAAATGTTCCGCCAGTTCGAACTTGGCGATTTGATTGCGATGCACTTCGTCCGGGCCATCGGCGATGCGTAACAATCGCGCGGTTGCGTAAGCGAACGCCAAACCAAAATCTTCCGTCACCCCGGCGCCACCGTGAGCCTGGATCGCCCAATCGATCACTTGGCACGCCATATTCGGCGCCGCGACTTTGATCATTGCGATATCTTTTTTCGCGACCTTGTTGCCGACGGTGTCCATCAGCCACGCAGTTTTCAGCGTGAGCAAACGAACCTGATCAATCATGATGCGCGCCTCCGCGATGCGCTCCTGCGTGACGGTTTGCTCGGACACGGCTTTGCCGAATGCAATGCGCGCCTTGGTGCGCTTGCACATCTTCTCCAGCGCCCGTTCGGCGAGTCCGATCAGGCGCATACAGTGATGAATTCGCCCTGGGCCGAGGCGACCTTGCGCGATTTCGAAACCACGGCCTTCACCCAACAATAAATTGCTCGCCGGAACACGAACGTTCTCGAATAACACTTGGGCGTGACCATGCGGCGCGTCGTCAAAACCAAACACCGGTAAAATGCGCTCGATCTTCACGCCTTTGGTTTGCAGCGGCACAAGAACCATCGACTGTTGTTGATGACGATTCGAATTAGTCGGATCGCTTTTGCCCATCAAGATCAAAATTTTGCAATGCGGGTGCGGCGCGCCGGAGGTCCACCATTTGCGCCCGTTGATGACATAGTCGTTGCCGTCGCGTTCGATGCGCGCTTCGATGTTGGTGGCGTCGCTCGAAGCAACTGCCGGCTCGGTCATCGCGAAGGCGGATCGAATCGTTCCGTCGAGCAACGGTTCCAGCCATTCCTTCTGCTGCTCCGGCGTGCCGTAGCGCGATATGACTTCCATGTTGCCGGTGTCGGGCGCCGAACAGTTAAACACTTCCGGGGCGAACGACGAGCGGCCCATGATTTCGCACAGCGGCGCGTATTCCAAGTTAGTGAGGCCGGCGCCGAACTTGCTCTCGGGAAGGAATAAATTCCACAGGCCGGCGGCTTTTGCTTGCTTTTTCAGCGCTTCCATCAACGGCGGTTGTTGCCAGCGATCCTTATTGATCTCGGTCTGAATGTTGGCCTCGTTTGGATAAACGTGTGCGTCCATAAATGCACGTACACGTTGTTCCAATTCTTTTACTTTCGCGGAATATTCAAAGTCCATGTGAGCCTCTTAAAGAATTTCAAAAATTGTTTAGCGTGGGCCCTTCGCCAATCGCTCACCGTAACCAACGCTGAGGATATTGTTAAGCCAGGCATATTGAGGTAAGCCCGATCGAGTGGATGGGCAAGTCGTTTAATTATGCAGCAATTTGTAATTCATCTTTATACAATTGTTGGGCGTAGTCGGCAGGCGCCTGGTTTTGAATGGTGGCATGAAGCCGGATGCGATTGTAGAACACTTCGATGTACTCAAAAACGACCTACTTCGCGTGATCTCGGGTTTTAAGATTGAAGTATGGAACGCCGCGTCCGCACTGGCTCGCATGGCGATCAAATTTAGCTCATAGCAGAAACGCTCACCACGCCAGCGGTTGTTGGTCGCGAAAAAATCCACCGCTGGCGCTACCGTCAGGCAGGGTCGCGAGCCATACGGCCGTTGCCGCGCCCTGTTCCAACGTGCGCGGCGCATTCGGGCCACCCATGTCGCTTTTCACCCAGCCGGGACACATGGAATTGACTAAGATATTGGTGTCGGCAAGTTCCGCCGCCAGCGTGCGCGTGAAGGAATTCAGCGCGGTTTTGGAAATGCGATAGGCGGGTGTGCCGCGACCGCTTTCGCTTAGTTGGCCGAGGCCGCTGGAGAGATTGACGATGCGGCCATATCCCTTTTCTTTCATCAGCGGCACTAAAGCGCGGCACAGCATGGCGGGGCCGTAGACATTAGTCGCCATGGTGTTATGCAACACGTCGGCACTCATGTCCGACGCGCCGCTGCCAGTTGGATCGAGCATGACCCCAGCGTTGTTCACCAAGATATCCGCGGCGCCATAATTTTTCTTGACGAAGTCGCGCAGGATACGCACCGCCGTCGCGTCGGTCACGTCACACGGATGGTATGCGACCGTGAGGCCTTCGTCTTTCAATTTTTGACAGGCGGTGGCAGCCTTGGCGGCGCTGCGCGCGGTGAGCACGACGAGGACGCCGCGCTGCGCCAACTGGCGGCTGATTTCCAGGCCAATGCCGCGATTGGCGCCGGTGACGACTGCGATCCGTTGTTCCATGTTTCTATCCTTAAACCTTTTTCCAGAACCTTACCCATTGATCGTCAGCAGTTTTAAATACGCGTTGCCCTCATGCCCGCCCTTCTCCCGGAGGGAGAAGGGCGAAAATCCCCTCGCCCTCTGGGAGAGGGGGGCGGGGTGGCCTACGAGGTGGCCTACGAGGTGGCCTAGGGCCAGGGCCAGGGCCATGAGGGAAAGCGCATCTTTCATCTCGACGCCTAAAAAGATGACCCCGGCTGTCGCAAGAACTCAACCTCAGATTCAGTGCTGGCACGACCGAGAATGCGGTTACGGTGCGGAAAACGCCCAAACTGCGCGATCACCGCTTGATGCCGCAGTGCATAGTCGAAAAAATGCGCTCGACTTGGGTCTTCGCTAACCAGCGCCTGGACGAGCGCGACGCAACGCGCTTGATCCGCTAACGATTCGCTGTGTTCGAACGGCAGATAATAGAAGATACGCTCGACGGAAATAACCGCTTGATCATAGCACTGGGCAACAGCCAAGCGCGCGGCCTCCAACGCCATCGCATCGGTGGCGAACGCGCGCGGCGTGTCGCGAAACATATTGCGCGGGAATTGGTCGAGCAAAACAATGAGGCTGAGACAATGCCTGGGATCGTCGCGCCAATGCGGCAATTCGCCGCGCTGTGCTGACTCCAACGTCGTCAGAAAACGTTGCCGAATCTCGGCGTCGAACGCAGCATCCTTGACGAACCAAGCCTTGCGCGATTGACCGAATTCATCGCGGTTCGGCCCGCCAAACCAAAAATCGTAAATCGTTTCAGGATCGACGGTCATCGCCTTTGAAATCTATTTCAGTAAACTAAAAAGCTCCGCCTCGAGCTTGCCGGTCGGCTGACATTTGGTCGCGGCGTTCGGAAAAGTGCCGGTCTCGCCGGTGTTAAAGCTAATGGTATCGTTGAGCAACAGCGGCTTGGCGTTCGCGCCAACTACCGACTGATCACGTGTGAGGTTGTAGGCGGACACTGCGGCCACGCGCGTCTTGCCCGGCTCGAGTTCATTAAAGGCCATTCGCACCGCGGCCGTTAAACCCATGCGCCGTTCCACATGAAATAGCTTGCCCTTGTTCATGACCTGATATTGCTCGTAGGCGCTGGCGGCGGCAAAATCATAAATCTTGTCGCCCTGGGGTGTCTTGACGCTATTCACCACGCGGCCGCAATCGACATAGTTTTTTGGATCGCCACTGTAGTGCACTTGCATTTCGCCGTTGTCCGCGTCGACGTGATTGATATAAAAATTCGTTCGGCTCACGGCGAGCACGAATTTTTTCCACACCGTCTTTTTAGGCCGCCAGACATCGCGCTCGAGCGTCGATACCACGTCTACGTCGGGTTTGGCGTAGGCCGTCGGTGGCTTCACCGGCGGCGGGCCGGGCGGCGGGCGCCCTTCTAACAGGGTGCAGCCCGCCAGCGCCAAAAGCGCAACACCGAGGATGAGGACAGCCTTCATGGATCAAGCAGGATTCGCGACAACGTGACAAGCATCCCGGCTGTCGCGCCCCAAATGTTATAGCCTTGATAGGGCATGGCGTAAAAATGCCGCAAGCGACCGGCGCGCACGGCGCTTTGCATTTGTCGATGACTGGGATCGACGAGAAAAGAAAACGGCACTTCGAATACATCGGCGACCTCGAACGGATCGAGCTTGAGCGCGAAGGGCGGCTCAACCCAACCGATCACCGGCGTGACGCGAAATCCGGTCGGGATAAAATAGTCGGGCAAGCGGCCTAACAGGTGCACGTGACGGCGATCCAGTCCAATCTCTTCCTCGGTTTCGCGCAGCGCCGTTTCCTCGGGGCTGCGATCTGCCGCGTCGACTTTGCCGCCGGGAAAACTGATTTGGCCGGCGTGGTCGTTGAGATGATCGGTGCGGCGCGTCAACAACACCGACAAGCCGCCGGGTCGATTGATCACCGGCACCAACACTGCGGCGGGCGTGGTCGCGGCGACTTCGTCCGGCGTCATGCTCAAGCGCCCGTCTTCGATCGGTAGGCATTTGTCGACCGTCAGCCGCGACGCCAGGCTATGGCGGTCGAACGCTGCGAAATCTACTCTCATGGAATCGATAATTTTCAAACGGGCTCGCAATCTGGTTACTATGACGTCATTTTACCCGAGACACGGTTACAGTTTAGCAGCCATGAAGCAACTGCACTTAACCCTGGTATTTTCCCTCCTCGCAGGCCTGTGGTATACGCCTGCGCAAGCGAGCGAATCCGATTGCCGCCGCTTCTACGCTCAGGTTGAGCGGGCCATCGCCCGCGCCGGCGTTCGCGATGCGCAAGAGGCGCCGGTTAAGGCTTATCCCTATTTACGCAGCGACCGATTTCTCGCCAGCCTGGTGCGGGATACGGATAACGAGGCGCGGTTCGATTTTTTGCTGCAACAACTCGTGGCGCGCGAGCAACGCGCGCGGCAACTGGAACTGCGCAACTTGCCGCCCCTCGCGCGCGCCGATCTGGAGCGAATGCAGCGCGACATATTCCCCAGCCAACCTTAT
>JBKJHT010000146.1:0-18844 GCA_046598945.1 Burkholderiales bacterium
GGCCATGCGCTGTGACGAAATGCAGGGATTTGTATTCAGCAAACCGGTGCCGGTCGAGATCTTCGAATCCGCGTTCCTGCACTAATGCCGCGCTACTCCGCCGTCACCCGGAGAATGACCGCACCGCCGACCGCCGATGCCAGCGTTCCGGTCAACGTCCAAGTAATGCTGCCACCGGTTCCCGCCGCGGGCTGCGTTGTCACCGAACATGCGCTGATATCGAACGGCAGCGCATCGCAGGTAGCGCTCATTAAAATTGTGTAAGCGGGTGTCGCATCGCTGATCACAATCGTGTTTAACGCCCCGTTGCCGACGTTGTGGTAATTGATAACATATTCCAGCATTTGACCCGGGCTTGCAGTGTTACTTGTGCCCACGGCGCCACCGCTGGTCGCATTGCGCACCGTCTTGGCAAGCGCCAACCGCGCGCTGCTTATGGGGACGACGGTATTAATGTCGGTATGACCGTAGGCGGAGGCCAGTCGTGCCTACGTTCGTTGTCCATGATTTGTAGAGAAGGTGCACGACAACTTCCAAGTGGGCATGGCGAACTACGGCGCGTTTTTCTTAGTACCAACCCCGCGAAGCTTGTGACCCAAGCATCTCACCATATACATCTGTGCGGCGATCGCGCAATACCTGGTTATAGTCATTCCAATTGCGCTTGCGCCGGGCGTCAGCAAGGTTGACTTCGGCATAGATGATTTCTTCTTTGTCTGCGCTGGCGGGTCCACCGATCGGCCAGCCGGTATAACTAACGATGATACTTTGGCCGTTGAACGGTTGGCCTCGTTCGACGCCCACACGGTCGGCCGCAGCGACGAACACAGAGTTACTATGGGCCGCGGCCATGCAAAGGATATTGGCCATGGCCTCGCGCTTTGGATCTTGGCCGGGAATCGGCACCCAGTTGGTTGGGATGCAAATGATGTCCGCACCGCCTAGCGCACACAGGCGATAGCTTTCTGGAAACCAACCGTCGTAACAAATGAAACTGGCGATGCGACCAATCGGCGTGTGAAATACTGGAAAGCCCAAGTTGCCGGGTTCAAAGAAATTGTTTTCTTCGTTCCACAAATGCACCTTGCGAAAGGTTCCAATATAACCGGTAGGGCCAACAATCACGGCGGCGTTATACAGGCTATTGCCCGCGCGTTCGCAAATGCCCGCGACCAAGTAGCCGCCATGGCGCGCCGCAGCCTCGCACCACGCTTGGGTGGTCGTGCCATTTGGGATTTCTTCCGCCAGCGCGAACGCCTCATCGCGTGTTTCGAAAACGTAACCGGAGTTACATAGTTCTGGTAGGACGATCAGTCGCGCGTTATTGCTCGCTGCTTGGTCGATCAGCTTCAATGTCTTCTCGACATTTTGTCCTTTCAAGCCCACGTGGGGCTCCATTTGAACGCAGGCGATCTTGACCAGGCTTTCATTGTGAGTCGTATTCATGATTCACCTTATAGCAGATTCGTGAAGAAAAGTTTCGCACTTGAGTAGTACGCTTCAAATGCGACCCCAAGAGGGCGGATTTGTGTGCCTATTTCATTTCACCCTCGACCAGCCGCGATGTAGTGCGATGAGTATCCTCTGGTATTGCGCCAATCGCCCGATGAGAGAGCGATGAACCGATCGCGGAACCCCGGCTGCGCACTGCTTTGGCGCGGAATCGCTCTATGGCCGGGCGTTTAACCCTGGCAATTGACGGGCATTCAATGCGCTGAAATCGAAAAATATCCTTGAGAAAGGCGAAGTTAGCAAAAGCCTTCGTGGTCGGCACAGGTGGTATGATAATTGCGTCAGGCCAAAGATCTGCGTCGTACTGGTCTTTCGTAGTGCAGGCGCAGTATGTCATTAACGCTAACGCAAAGAGGGGAAATATCAATGAATGCAATTAACCTTGGTCATCTGGTCGCACTGTTTCGTACGCTGTGCGCAACCGCGCTGTTTTGCGCGACCGGTGTACACGCCGCGGACGTCATCAAGATCGGAATTCCCGTTGGCCTAAGCGGCGCGAATAGCGTGGTGGCGCCCTCGGTGGTTCAATCGGCGGAGCTGGCGGTCGAAGAGATCAATGCCAAAGGCGGCATACTCGGGAAAAAAGTTCTGTTGGAAGTCGCCGACGATGGCAGCGGCGCGGCCGGCGCGCAAAAAGCATTCGACTTATTGTTATTCCAAAAGAAGGTCGACGTGCTGATCACCATGGAAACCAGCGCGGCGCGCAACGCCGGCTTGCCCATCGTTACGCGCGCGAAGAAACCGTTCATCTACACATCCTTTTACGAAGGCCGTTCGTGTAATAAATATCTCTACGTCAACGCCTGGGTACCTGACCAGCAAGTGGCGCCGGTGGTCGACTATTTCATGAAGACCTATAAGTCAAAAACCTATTTCTTGATCGGCAGCGACTATGCCTACGGCCGCGGCATGCTCGGATTCACGCGTAAATACGCCGAAAGTAAAGGCGGCAAAATCATCGGTGAAGAATATCTGCCGATGGACGGCACCGATTGGACGCCGATCATCTCCAAGCTAAAGGCTGCTAATCCCGACGCGGTGATTACCTCGACCGCAGGTGGCGCACCGAACGTGACGCTGACCAAGCAATTGCGCGCGGCGGGCATCAAGATTCCCTATGGCAACCTCGCGGTGGACGAAGGCACGGCCAAGGGCATGGGTGCCGATGCCGACGGCATTTACATTTCCGGTTCGTATTTAACCAACATCGACACTCCAGCGAACAAGGCATTTATGGCGGCGATGCAGAAGAAATTCGGCGCAAACCTAAAGACGCCGAACGATCTTTCCGTGCCGCAATATGAAGGCGTGTACGCCTACAAAGCGGCCGTGGAAAAAGCCGGCTCGACAGAAACCGATGCCGTCATCAAGGCGCTGGCGGAAGTGGCGGTCGACGGCCCGCGCGGCAAGATCCAGATGAACAAACAACGCCACGCGCCCCTAACGATTTATCTCGGTCAAGTTCAGGCCGACGGTAACGTGAAATTGCTCGAGACTTTCAAAGACGTCGATCCGGGCGAGCAGTGCCCGAACCTGAAGTAAGGTCGCAGCCTGCGCGGCGAGTGGATCGTAAGCACCATCGCTCGCCGCGATACTGACGCGCTGGCACTATGACCGCGCAGTTTTTAGATGTGATCACCACCGCCGCGATCCTGTTCGCGGTGTCGGCGGGGTTGTTGATCATCTTCGGCGTCATGAAGATTATCAACTTCGCCCACGGCGGTTTCCTCACCATCGGCGGCTATTCCGCTTTACTCGTCACCACATTAGGACTGAATCCCTGGTGGTCGATCCCCTTCGCATTTGTGATTGGATTTTTTTGCGGCATGATTGTCGAGCGACTGGTCATGCGGCCGCTTTATTCGCGTCCTCTGGACGCCATCCTCGCCACTTGGGGTTTAGGCATTATCATCGGCCAGCTCATCACGCTCGTCTTCGGCCGCGAAGTGCAATTCGTCAAAAGTCCGATCTCCGGCGCAGTCGATTTTTTGGGCGCGTCCTACTCCCATTACCGTTTGCTGTTGGTGCTTGCGTCCGTCGCCCTCGCATTGGCGCTCACCGTGGTGTTGAACGGCACGCGGCTCGGCTTGCAAACCCGTGCGGTGATCATGAACGAAAACCTCGCTCGGGGCTTAGGCATCAATAGCGGATTGGTTCGATTCATTACGTTTTCGTTGGGCGCGGGTTTGGCGAGTCTTGCCGGCGCGTTGATCACGCCGCTTACCAGTGTCGATCCCCATCTCGGCGTGCCGTGGTTGGTCAGTGCGTTTATGTTGGTGTTGGTATCGGGCATGTCGATCGCGAGTCTCGCAATCGCCTGTTTAGTGCTCGGCGGCGCGCAGGTGCTGGTGAGCACCTATGGCAATCCGGTGCTGGGTGGGCTGACCATCGTCGTGCTCGCAGCGCTGATTCTGCGCCTGCGCCCGCAGGGATTCGCACGTGAGTAGCGTGCCTGCGGCCGGGCCGGTAGTTGCGTCGCGGGTCAGCATGCGCCCGCATTCCGACGCGCGTTGGGTACTGATTTGCGTTGCCGCGGCACTTCTGCTGATCGCGATTGGGCCTTTTCTGTTATCGGATTTTCTTGTCAACAACTTAATTCGTGGTTTTTTGTACGCCGCGGTAGCACTTACCGTCGATATGCTATGGGGCTATACCGGCATACTCACCTTCGGTCAATCCGCTTTCTTCGGCATCGGCGCCTATGCGGCCGGACTCGTTTTCACGCACATGGGTTTCAGTCCGGCCCATGCTGCATTAGCGCTCGGCGCGGGCATCGCGGTGGCGGCGTTGGTCGCGGTGCTGGTCGGTTGGCTGTCGTTTTATCACGGCGCGTCGCCGTTGTATGCCTCCGTGGTGTCGCTGGTGCTGCCCATCGTCGTCGCGCAGATACTCTATTCGGGCGGCGCGTTCACCGGTTCGAGCAGCGGCTTGTCCGGCTTTGAGAGTTTCGATATGTCGCTGCACGCTTGGTTTTGGATCGCGGGCGTGTTTCTGGTCGTTGTCACGTCCGGCGCGTGGATGTTCGTGCGCAGCGACGCAGGCCACGTGCTGGTGGCCATTCGGGAAAACGAAGCGCGCTGCGAATATCTCGGCATCAACGTATCGCGCATCAAGATTTTGCTTCTGGTCGCTTGCGCCGTTATCGCGGCCATCGCCGGCTACGCGTTCGCTTGCGTGCAGATGGTGGTGGCGCCGGAATACACCGGTTTCGTATTCGGCACCGAACTGGTGATATGGGTAGCGCTGGGCGGACGCGGCACCCTAATCGGCCCGGTCATCGGCACGCTATTGATCGACACCAGTACCGCCTACCTGAGCGGCAATTTGCCCTATATCTGGAAACTCGTGCTCGGCCTGGCATTTGTCCTCGTGATCGTCGCGCTGCCGCGCGGCATTGCGCCCTTGGTCACGGCGATATTCAGGCGAGACAAAGCGGGCAAAACCGAAGCAGAGGAAACCGCAACACTGCAAGCCGCAATCGCCGCGCCATTGGCTGGGTTAGCGGGTGTGGGCTCGACCGCGATCGCGATTGAACAAGTGCGAAAAAATTTCGGCAGCTTGCAGGTACTGGAAGGAATCGACTTCAAAGCGCGACACGGTGAGTTGCTGAGTTTAGTGGGCCCGAACGGCGCGGGCAAAACCACGCTGATGCGTTGCATTGGTGATGGCGGCGAGCGTTCTGGCGGCAAAATATTGATTAATGATCACGACATCGCGAAGCGGCCACCCTATGAGTGCGTGGCGTTCGGCGTTGGACGCAAGTTCCAGAACGCGAATACTTTCGACGCGCTTACCGTGGCGCAATCGCTGCGCATCGCCCGTACGCGCCTGGAAAAACCATCGTTGTGGTCACGTGCGGCGACGCTCGATCTGCCGGAGAGCGTACTGAAGATCATGCGCGCGACCGCGCTCGACCAACAGCTCGGCGTGGAAGTGCGCCATCTTTCGCATGGACAGAAGCAAGGGCTGGAACTGGCCATGGTGCTGGCGCTCGAGCCCAGCGTCGTGCTGCTTGACGAACCGACTGCTGGCCTCACCAAGTCGGAACGTACACTCATCGGCCAAATTCTGGTCGAGTTGGCAAGCAAAGATCGGTTATGCATTTTGCTGGTGGAACACGATTTGGATTTCGTGCGCGAAATCAGTTCGCGTGTGATCGTGCTGCATCAAGGCAAGATCGTGCTCGATGGCACCGTGACGGAAGTCGTCGAGTCGGAATTGGTGCGCACCATTTATTCCGGCGGCGGCACGATGGACGGCGCCCACAAATGAACGCAAACGCGCTCGAACTCCGCGGCCTGAGCAGCGGCTATGGCGAAGCCGTGGTGATACGCAATGTGGACCTCTCGATTCGACCCGGAGAAATCGTCGCCTTGCTCGGCAAGAACGGCATGGGCAAAAGCACGCTGCTAAAAACCATCATGGGATTTTTACCGGTGCTCGAGGGAAGCGTGAAATGCTTTGGCGAAGACATCACCGGTACGCAGCCCCATCGCATCGCGCGCAAGTCCATCGCCTATACGCCACAGGAGCAGACGCTATTTCAAGACCTGACGGTGGAGGAAAATTTGCGCCTCGCATTAGTAAACGATGCGTTGATGAAACCGGGCCTGAAGCGCATCGGTGCGTATTTTCCTTTCGTGCCGCAACGCTTAAAGCAGCGCGCCGGTACATTGTCAGGCGGCGAACAAAAAATGCTGCTGGTGGCGCGGGCGCTCATGACCCGGCCCAAGCTTATGCTCGTGGATGAAATTACCGAGGGTTTGCAACCGTCGGTAATCGAGCGCTTGGCTAGTGTGTTCAAAGCGGAGCGGGAACAGTCGCACACCGCCATCCTGTTGATCGAACAACACGTCAAATTTGCGCTCGCGGTCGCCGATCGTTACGCGGTGCTGAAACTCGGCGAAATTGCGGATCGCGGCGAGGTCAAAGATCAGGACGCGCAAGCGCGCATCACGAGCCAACTAAGCGTGTAACAGGGTGCGTCGGCCATCGGTCGCCGAACCCTGTGGCGTGGCCGATTGCCGCTGAACTGGAAACGCTGCTGTGTTTTGACGCTGCCGAGAGTATTGCCCGGCTCGATGCCGACAACGTCGGCCAGCGGGGGAGGTTCTGTCGCAAAGTTTTTGAAGGGCCAAGCAGGATCGCGGCCCGCTACGTGCAAGCACCCGACGCCGTGGCGCACACACCGTTGCCGATGTTGGCGTCGATCGCGTCGGTGGTGCTGTTGACGGTGAACGTTGCGGCGTGGAGCGATCCGCCGAACAGGCCGACGAGTAACCCTGCGGCAAAACCAGCGAATACGCGACGCGCAATCGCGGTCACGGCGAATATATTCACGCGCGGATCCTCGCGTATCTGATCGAAACGGCAAACGGACGAATTTTGTACGATGTCGGCGGCGACTATGGCAAGGTGGCCGATCCAACGTTGCGCGCAAAATTTTTTGATCCGATGCGGCCGCTGTTCGATCCGTCGACCATGCAGGACGAGCAACGCATCCCGCGTTATTTGGCGCGGGTCGGACTCACGTCAAAGGATATCGACGTAGTGTTCCTTGGCCATCTGCATTTCGATCACGCCGGCGGCCTATGCGACGTGCCCGGATGTGCGGCGATGCCGCTGACCTAGAAGAAAATCTACGCGAGGAAATCGCACCGGGCTATTGCTGGCAAGACAATGAGGCCCTCGCGCTCGCCAGCATCCGCAAACTCAACGCACTCGCCCGCGATCAGAATGCGCAACTGTGGCCGAACCACGACATTGCATTCTTCAAAAGCCTGCCGCCATTTCCTACTTGGCGCGACTAGGTTTTGGAAATTCGGCCGCCATGAGCCGCATGGCCAGAGGCCAGACCCAGCTTGCCCGGTGGCATGGCATAGGCTGCGGGCCAGTATTCACGGGGTGGCCTAAGGCCATGCGCCTCTGCGGCATGCCTTGTCTGGCTTTATTTTACGATGCGCAGAAATCGCGACGGAGCGCGAGAAAATTTGGATTCTTGCGGCCGCCCTGACGCGCGCGCACGAGGCCGGCACAGCGGCAGCGAATTGCAAAGCCTTAGTGATCGTGCCGATGATGGGCGCTTAACGCATCCATGCCGAAATCGGCGACGGGATCGCGCCACACGGTGTGCACATGATTGGCGTCGCGCGTGGTGTTGTCGTACTCGACCAGCAGGCGTTGGCCTTGAATTCGATAGTAGTGCGGTTTGCCAGAAATTAGGCTGCCGGCCCAGGCCAAATGTAGTGCGCCAAAATTATCGCCGTTGATGCGGGCGCTCTCGCGTTCGGCGATACTGTCCGGCATACGCTGCACGTAGGTTCCTAGTAGCGCGCGCAGAATTTCTTGCTGTGCCGGCAACATCGTGGCGGCGGCAAGCCCTTTGGGTTTCGTGGTAAAACGCACCGCTTCGATATGCGCCGGTGTCAAACCGATTTTTGTTTCTTCATTGGTTTGAATGGTGTTCATCAATTCAAGCAATTCGCCGGTAAATTCATCGCGCCAAATTTTGCGCAAGTGGGGCGGCGTGTCGCCTTCTGCAACAACGCTCCGATTTCCGCCGACTAAATCCACCGGCGGCGCCTGCGAGAGCACGGCGCTGGCGCGCTGCTCTTCACTCATTGAATGCATCAGTTCAAATGCCAGGTCGGCCGACGCGGCAAGAGGACGTAATAAGTGGCCGCCTAGCATCGGCGAAACGGCGGGATCGGCGCCGAAGAAGCACGGCGTGAACGCGCGCAGTTCGCCGCCGACTATGGTGTGGTGAATGGAAATATGATGGCCGCCGAAGCGCCATGACCAAGTGTCCGCGCCCGGCGTGCCGAAGATGCGCAAGTAATAGCGCATCGGATCGCGGCCGCGTTCGTGGCCGAACCCGATGCGAAATCCTTCCAGTTCGTCTAGGATGTTTTCAAGACCCATAATGCTGGCCGCGGTGACGTAACCGGCACGCGACAAGCCGGTCGAAAGCAAGCGCATGACATGGCGATGCTGGGCTGGGCGCATATCGGCGAACGTCAGGCCGCCGTGATCGGTCGGCGTGTAAAACCAGCGCTGTCGCTCCTCGTTTGAGGGAAAATCCCATTGCGCGATTTTTCGCTGTTCCTCAGAAAGTGAATCGATCAGAGTTTGCGCCGCGTCCGTCATGCGCAACACGATTGCGCCATCATCACTCATTGTCCTGGCCCCCGAAGTCCAAATATCAATTCAGGATCGCCCGGCGTCCATGTGCCATCGAGCTGCGACCGCCGCCCGATGGCGCGCGTACGATCCAGCAGTTGTTTACCCAGCGCCAATTGTCCGGGTTGCCATTTGCTTAACGCCGTGGCGACATCGCTGTTGTGCTGTATGGCGTCGGCTAAGGCCCAAGCATCCGCCGCGGCTTTGGCGGTACCCGCGGCGGCGTGTGGCCGCGCGACAAAAGCGGCGTCACCCACCAAACAGATTGGACCAAACGCCATTTTCGGCACCTCGATGTCGTACACCACTTGCAGGAAGGGTTGTTCGGCCGCACAGACCAACTTCGCCACCGGAGCCGGCAAGCGCGCTTGTGCCACGGCGCGCAATTCATTGACATGGTGTGTCGCGGCCACGCCGGGCGGCAGCGAAATATCGCGCCGCACACCGCTGCTGTCAGTGAGAAGATTTTCTAGGTCGCTTCCTGCAAGATAGTTGCGATACCAGACGAAATTGAGTAGCCGATCACCGTGTTTGACCGAACCATCCAGCCCGGGAATCGGATAAACTAAAATGTGGCTGTTGGCATAGACGAAATAGGTAATGGCATTATCGAACACCGCGCGCGTTGCCGCATCCAACTGCGCTTCCGGCACCATGCCGCGCCACGCCACATAGCCGGCATAGACTGCGCGCACTTCGGGTAGCAGGCGCGCACGCGCCAGGGAGCCAACGCCGTCGGCCATGACGGCGAGGTCGGCGCGCCGTGCCGTTTGCGCCGCAAAGGCAATTTTGACTTCGTTGTCGCGCAACTGCCAGCCAGTCATTTCGTAACTAAGGTGATAGTGCTGCGCCGGAAAGCGCGTCAGCAGGCCACGATAGACGGTGTTCCAAGAACTAAAACGGTACGCGTGCGGCGTTTCAAACAGCACATCGGCGTTGCGATGCAGGTAGCGAATATGCGCGGTCGGCACGCTGATTTCATCCAGCGCGACGCCGGCGCGCTCAACTAAGTAGCGCTGACTTTCCGGGAGAAAACCGATGCCGGCGCCGCGCTGCGCGAGTTCAACCGGCGAGCGTTCATAGATATCGACATCGATCCCAAGATCGCGCAACAGTAAGGCAGCATACAAACCACCCAGGGAGCCGCCGACCACCGCCGCACGCATTGTCGCGCCGGCTTACGGCTTGCCGAACGTGGCGATCTTATCGACCGGGCACTCGAAAAGGACGCGCCGCTCGTTGCGCGACGGATCGCGTAAGCCGTAAGGCGCGGGCTGCTGCGTGTATTTGGTCCAAATTTTATCGAGTTGCTTAGTGACGCGAGCACCTTCTTTGGCATCGTCTTCCAAAATCTCGCGTTTGACCGTGCATTTAATGCTTACCCAGTGATACATATTGGCGGGATTCACCAACAGCAGCGTCAGTTTTGGATTAGCGCGAATCCACTCAACCTTTTTGCGATGCGTGGCAACGTTGACCAACACCGTCGAGGCTTCATAGTCAAACCACATGGGCGTCAGATTCGGCCGTCCGTCGGAACCCATCACGGCGAACATCGCCGGCACCGGGCCATCCAACAGCGTTTTGTAGATAGGATCGATATCGTCCAAAGAATTAATGCTGGCATGCCCGCCAACCGAAAACTGATTCGCTTGCAAGCCGTTCGCTACGTCCAAGAATTTTGCCACTGCAATCGTCATGACTCCCCCTTCGCTGGATATTAGGTGTTCGACCGATGCAAGCCCCAGGCATCGCCCGATTTTGCATCGCATAGTAATGTTACAAAAGCTTAGCACGGACTCGCGCGGCGGTGAAGCGCTAGGAGCCTGTCGGACTTAAAGAATCGCAGCGAAAAAGAGGCTGAGCGAGGACAGATTTTGACGATTTCGCCGCTGTCCTTACGCGGTTGATCCGCAACCGCTACGGGAAAAGTATGTACACCCGCCATTTCACACCTCCAAAGTCTGTTAACGGCGCCAACCACCATCGGCCATACACGTAAACGGTCCGACTTGATCGCCGGTTTGGTAGGATTTGCCATCCTTTTGGCAAACCGCGAAAGCGGAGGTACTTAAACTGAACAACAATATCGAGCCAACGACAAGTAACGATTTCATTCCAGCTCTCCTAATCAACCTCGACTATAAATCGCCGGCCCAATCTTCTACGCGGATTGAACTGGCTCATGAGGTGGCCATGATTACGCGCTTCGCCAGATCGCGCAATTGGACAGAAGTCGTACGACTTTTGATATAGACCGTTGGAAAATTTGTATGCCTAGGCTGGGAGCAACACTGTTCAGTTAAGACCCGTTCGCTCCGAGCCGTGAGCTTGTCGAACGGTCGAAGGGCCTAGCTATGCGGCGAGGCTTCGACAAGCTCAGCCAGAACGGATTAAATTAGCCAAGTGAACAGTATTGAGGCTGGGAGGCAATAGGAGCACGGTTCCTCGGCAATGCCGTGCCAGGAGGCACGCTGGGAGCGGCTCCTGGCAGGATGATTCGTACTAAGCTTTGGGCGCCGCCTGGTAAAGCGGCATCACTTTCGGAATATTCTTTTCCAAATCCTTGATGCGTGTGTCGTGGGACGGATGGGTGCTCAAGAATTGCGGCGGGGCGCCCTTCGCGGCTTCGGCCATTTTCTTCCACACGTTCACCGCGGCATTCGGATCGTAACCGCCACGCGCCATCAGTTCCAGGCCGATGATGTCGGACTCGGATTCATGGGTGCGGCTATGCGGTAAGCCGAACGTTACCTGCGCGACCATGCCGATCATATTGGCGCCAACTTCGCCCACGCCCAACACGGCGGCGCCGACGCCGACGGCCGCGTTCTGCGCCATCTGCTGCGACATGCGTTCACGGCCGTGCTCGCGTAGCGCATGCGCAATTTCGTGACCCATGATGGCGGCGATTTCGGCATCGGTGAGTTTCAACTTATCGATGATACCGGTGTAAAACATAATCTTGCCGCCGGGCATGCAGTAGGCGTTAAGCTCCTCGCTGGTTTGCAGATTCACTTCCCAAGCCCATTTCAGTGCATCCGGTCGAAACACACCGGTGTGCGGCGTCAGGCGATTGGCAATGGTGCGCAAGCGCGCTAACTGCGGCTGGTTGGTATTGAGCGCGTTTTTCTGCTGCGCCTTACTCAATTCCTCTTTGTAAGCGGCCACGGCGGACGCATTCACCTGCTCCGTCGACAGACCGCGGAACATGCTCTGTTTACGCTCCACGCCTACGGCGCCGCTACTCGTGGTTTTCACTGATTGACAGGCAACCAGTGACGCGAGAATTGCCAGGATACAAAGTTTTTTAACCATACGAGACTCCTTTTAACAAAACCATTAGTCGAAACCCTGCTTCAGTGCATCTTCAACACGCTTGACGGCAATTACTTCCATGCCCGCGATGGCTTGCTTCGGCCGATTCGCCGCCGGAATCAGCGCGCGTGTAAAGCCAAGCTTGGCTGCTTCTTTCAAGCGCTCTTGGCCGCGCAACACGGGGCGTATTTCGCCAGTCAAACCGACCTCGCCGAACACCACCATCTTGTCTGCCAGCGGTCGGTTTTTGAACGACGACACGATGGCCAATATGGCCGCCAAATCCGCCGCCGGTTCCGATATCTTAACGCCGCCGACGGCGTTCACGAAGACATCCTGATCGAAACAAGCGATGCCCACGTGCCGATGCAAGCCCGCCAGCAACATGGCGAGGCGATTCTGTTCCAAGCCGACGCTGAGGCGGCGCGGATTACCGGAATGGCTTTGATCGACCAGCGCCTGTATTTCCACCAACAACGGTCGCGTGCCTTCTTGCGTGACGGTGATGCACGAGCCCGCCACCGGCTCGCCGTGCTGCGACAAAAATAACGCCGACGGGTTAGCGACCTCTTTTAACCCTCTGTCCGTCATGGCAAAGACACCGAGTTCGTTCACCGCGCCGAAGCGATTCTTGAACGCCCGCACCAGGCGAAAACTGGAATTCGTATCGCCCTCGAAATATAACACCGTATCGACCATGTGCTCAAGCACGCGCGGCCCAGCGAGCGCGCCCTCCTTCGTCACATGACCGATCAAAATCAACGCCGTGCCACTCGCTTTGGCAACGCGCGTGAGTTGCGCGGAACACTCGCGCACCTGGGCGACGCTGCCGGGCGACGAAGTCAACGCGTCGGTATACACAGTTTGAATGGAATCGATCACGGCAATTTTTGGCTTTTGCTCGGCCAGCACCTTCTGGATTTTCTCCAGTTGGATTTCCGCCAGCAACTTCATCGACCTTGCTTCCACTTGCAAACGCTGGGCGCGCAACGCGATTTGTTGCAGCGATTCTTCGCCGCTGACATACAGCGTCGATTGCGTCGTGTTCATGTGCGCCAACGCTTGCAACAGCAGTGTTGATTTGCCGATACCCGGATCGCCGCCGATCAACACCACGCCGCCAGGCACCATGCCGCCGCCGAGCACGCGATCGAGTTCCGCGATGCCGGTGGTCATGCGCGGAATCTTTTCCGCCTTGATCTCCGACAACAATTGCACGCTGCTGCTCGCCGTGAGCCCGCTGAAGCGATTGCCTTTAGATGTTGTCTCGGCGATGGTTTCGACCAAGGTATTCCACGCATTGCAATGGGGGCATTGGCCCTGCCAGCGCAAGGCTTGGCCGCCACATTCGGTGCAGGTGAAGACTGATTTTGTTTTGGCCAAAAAATTCCTTTTCGTATGACTTAACAATTTCGAGCGGGTCTCCTTCTACCCTCGCGGGAGAGGGTTGGGGTGAGAGGTTACCGTTCCGTCATCGGCACGCGCGGCGCAACAGCGCATAACAATTCATATCCCACCGTCCCAGCGCTGCGCGCGACCTCATCCACCGGCAATCCCGCGCCCCACAATTCCACCGGACTGCCGATGCGCGCCCGCGGAACCTTACCCAGATCGACGCAGATCATATCCATCGACACTCGCCCTACCGTCGTCACGCGCTCGCCTTCGACCAGCACCGGCGTACCCGTCGGCGCAACGCGCGGATAGCCATCGGCGTAACCGCAGGCGATAACGCCGACGCGCATGGAATGATCGGCACGAAACCCGCCGCCGTAGCCGACCGTGTCGCCGCTGACCAAATTCTGAATGGCGATAATTTCGCTGCTCAGCGTCATCGCTGCTTTCACGCGGATGTCGGCCGCGCTACGATCGGCGAACGGCGTCGCCCCATACAACAAAATGCCGGGGCGCACCCAGTCGGCGTGGGTCTGCGGGTAGCGAATCAGCGCGGCGGAATTCGCTAAGCTCCTCGGGTGAGACAATCCCGCTGTGATCTCGCGGAACAACGCCAGTTGCGCGCTTATACCAGCCGGTTCGTCGGCAGTCGCGAAATGCGTCATCAAAGTAAGGCTGGCAACCCGAGCCTGCCGCAACGCTGACATTGCGCTGGGGAAATCGTCGGGTTTGAAACCGAGACGATTCATGCCGGAATTAATTTTCAGATGCACATCGAGCTTGCCCGGCCCCGCCTGAAGTAACAAACGCAATTGCGCCTCATGATGTACCACCGTCGCGAGGTGATACTCCCGCACCAGACGCAATTCCTCGCGATCAAAAAATCCTTCCAGCAACAAAATGGTTTGGTCGAATCCGGCCTCGCGCAACAACATCGCGTCTTCGATATTCAGCACGGCGAAACCGGCGGCCTTTTTCATTGCGTTCGCGGCGCGCAGCAAACCGTGGCCGTAGGCATTGGCTTTTAGCACCGCCATGACCTTGGATTGCGGCGCGAGCTTCTGCGCCATTTTTAAGTTGTCGTGTAACGCCGCGAGATCGATTTGAGCTTTGATGGGCCGCATGGGTTAAGTGAGTCCATTCAGTAAAGCAAACGTTCCAATAATCGTCACGCTACTTAAACTCAAACTCAATCAACTCCAGCGTTGTCGCGCCAGCGTTTTTCAGCACCACGGTTACCGCCGTTTCGCGCCACTCAAAGTGCGCCACGTCCACCACGGTAATGACGGCATCGCCCCCGTTCACCGACTGCTCGATCACGCCCGCCGTTTGTGCCACACGCACACTTCGACCCGGCAGGGTCAACGGGCCGACCGACTCACCAGCCGCCACCGTCAATCGATAACCACGTACTCGCTCATTGTCGAGCACTTTCTTAATGCTCGCGCTTTCTGCCAGCGGCGCAGCGCCGTTTCCGAGCGCTGAACGGGTGAGCAACTCAATACCGATCGCGCGAAAGGGTGTGCCATCGACATTGGTAAAACGATGGGTGTAGGCCCCTTGCGACGCGCGGTAGTAGCCGATTAAACCCGCCGTGATATTGAGGTCCGCTTGCGGCTTGCCCGGAATGTCGTTTTTCAGCAGCGAGGTGCTCAACATCACGTAGGGATAGTCCAGCGAATGGGTGTGATACATCGTCGCCTCACCGGGTAAGACTTCCACGTCGAGCACGCGCACCACTTCGTTAACGAACTTCGGGCGATGATGGGGTTCGTCTTTCGCATCCACCGCTTGCTCTTGCGCCACCGCGATTGCAGCGCCGAGAAACGCCAGCAAACCGATCGCGCAACTTAGTTTTTTCATGCTAGTAAGTTCCATGCGCAAGATTCTGAAACTTGGTGAACTGCCCGAGGAAGGTCAGACGCACCGTGCCGATCGGGCCGTTACGCTGTTTGCCGATAATGATTTCCGCGATGCCTTTTTCCTGCGAACTTTCGTTGTACACCTCATCGCGATAGATGAAGAGAATCACGTCGGCGTCTTGTTCGATGGCGCCCGATTCGCGCAGGTCGCTCATCACCGGCCGTTTGTTCGGGCGTTGCTCCAACGAGCGGTTGAGCTGCGACAAGGCGACGACCGGCACCTTGAGTTCTTTCGCCAGCGCTTTCAGCGAGCGCGAGATTTCGGAAATTTCCGTCGCGCGGTTTTCGCCTTGGCTGGTGGACGACATGAGTTGCAAATAGTCGACCACGATCAAGCCCAAGCCTTTGTGCTGGCGATGCAAGCGGCGTGCTCGGGCACGCAGTTCGAGCGCGGTCAATGCCGCGCTTTCGTCGATGAATATCGGCGCATCGTTCAAGCGTCCGAGCGCGTTGGTCAGGCGCGGCCAATCGTTATCGTCCAACCGACCGGTGCGCAGCTTGTGTTGATCGAGGCGGCCGGTGGAGCCTAGCAAGCGCATGGCGAGCTGCGTGCCACCCATCTCCATACTGAAAATTGCCACCGGCAATTTTCCGTCAAGGGCGACGTGCTCGGCGATGTTTAGCGCGAAAGCGGTCTTTCCCATCGATGGACGCCCGGCGACGATAACCAGATCGCCGGGTTGCAAACCGGACGTGCGTTCATCGAGATCGGCAAAGCCGGTCGCCACACCGGTGACATCGGACGGATTGTCGCGGCTGTAAAGCATGTCGATGCGCTCGACCACTTGCGTCAACAGCGGCTGGATGGCGCTGAAACCTTGGTGTCCGCGCGCGCCGGCTTCGGCGATCTTGAATATTTTGGCTTCGGCCTCGTCGAGCAATTGCCGCGCTTCACGCCCGGCGGGGCTGTAGGAACTGGCAGCGATCTCGGTGCCAATCTCGGCAAGCTTACGCATGATGGAGCGCTCGCGTACGATCTCGGCGTAGCGCCGTATATTGGCGGCGCTTGGCGTGTTGATGGACAACATACCGACGTAGGCCAAGCCGCCGACGGATTCGAGTTCGGCGTTGCGCTCGAGGGATTCGCCGACGGTGATCACATCCGCCGGACGATTCGCTTCAATGAGCTTGGAAATGTGCTTGTAGATGCGGCGGTGGTCGTCGCGATAAAAATCGTCGTCGCCGATCAAGTCGGCGATTTTGTCCCACGCGATGTTCTCCAGCATCAATCCGCCGAGCACGGATTGCTCCGCCTCAATGGAATGGGGCGGGACGCGCAGCAGGTCTAGTTGGTTATCGTTGGGCATGCAAGGTTACCGAGAATCGAGCACTATTTTACCAGCCAACCCTGGCGCGGCTCGGAATCAATGCGCGAAGAACTGGCGTAGCGCCTGAATCGTTTCTTCCGGCTTTTCTTCCGGAATGAAATGCCCGCAATCGATGGCGAATCCGCGCACGTCCGCCGCGCGCTCGCGCCAGCAGGCGATGGGATCATAGGCCGAACCCACCAAGCCCTTGCTGCCCCACAGGGCGAGAAACGGCACTTGAATTTTATTCCGCAAATCGGCGCGATCATGCACCAGATCAATCGTCGCCGCGGCGCGATAATCTTCGCAGGTCGAATGGATACACGCCGGATCGCTGAATAAGCGCACGTATTCTTCGACCACCGCTTGCGGAAAGGCGTCGATGTTGCCTCCCCAACGACCCAGCGTGGAGATCAAGTATTCACGCGGGTCGTAGCCAATCATCTTTTCCGGAAAATCGTAGGGTTGAATCAAAAAGAACCAATGAAAATAACTCGTGGCGACGCGCTGATCAACGTCGTCAAAAACTTTTAGCGTTGGCACGATATCGAGCACCGCCATTTTCTTAACCGCCGCCGGATGATCGAGCGCGAGGCGATGGGACACCCGCGCACCGCGATCATGACCGCCCAGAAAAAATTCCTTGAAGCCCAACGCCGCCATTACTTCGACTTGATCGAGCGCCATGGCGCGCTTTGAATACGGAAAATGATCGTCGCTGGTTTTTGGTTTTCCGCTCTCGCCGTAGCCACGCAAATCCGGCGCCACCACGGTAAATTCCTGCGCTAATACGGGGGCAACTTTGTGCCACATCAGATGAGTCTGTGGATAGCCGTGCAGCAATAACAGCGGCGGCCCACTGCCGCCCGAGGTGACATGAATCTCGGCGCCGCTGGTTTTTACGCGTTGCGTTTTGAATGATTTGAACATCTCGCCTCCGTCATTTCTGCGTCGCTTTGCTTTCAAGCGATGCATCGTTCATGGTATAAAGTCGACTAAGTCGTCTCCTAGAACTAGACTAACCACAATCGTTGTTGCCACTATTTTAGCCCTTTCATGCCGCTAAGTTTTTATACAATTTTGGCCGCGCAGTTTTTTTCCGCGCTGGCAGACAATGCGCTGTTGCCCGCCGCCATCGCACTGCTGATCGAACTGAGCGCGCCGAAATCCTACGTTCCGATTCTGCAAGTATTTTTCGTCGTGTCCTACATCGCATTTGCGCCCTTTGTCGGCGCGCTGGCCGATGCCTTCCCCAAAGGCCGCGTGATGTTCACCAGCAACGCAGTAAAGTTTGTCGGTTGTGTCGCCATGCTATTCGGCGCGCATCCGTTGTTCGCTTATGGCATCGTCGGCTTCGGCGCGGCCGCTTATTCACCGGCGAAATACGGCATCCTCACAGAGTTGTTGCCATCGAGCAAATTAGTGACCGCGAACGCGTGGATGGAAGGCCTGACGGTCGCCGCGATCATTCTCGGTTTGGGCTTAGGCGGCTACCTACAGAACGGCAACCTGTATGCCAAGCTCGAATTCATTCATCACATTCCGATGCTTAATTCGCCGGCACAAATGGCGATCGCGATGATCTGCTTACTCTATGTCGTTGCGGCGCTGTTCAATTTGTACATTCCGCGATTGCCGATCGATCACAAGCTGCCGAAGAAAAATCCGCTGTATATGATTCACGATTTTTGGCATTGCTTTAAATTGCTCTGGCGCGATCCGCTCGGCCAGGTTTCACTTGCAGTGACAACATTATTTTGGGGTGCCGGCGCCACACTGAAAATTGTCATTATCGATTGGGCGCAAAAAGTCCTCGGCTTCGGTCTGGATAAAGCGACCTATCTCACCATCGCCGTCGCCGTGGGCATCGCCATCGGAGCGGTCATCGCGGCGTTGACCGTCAAACTAGAGAACGCGGTGAAAGTTTTGCCGGTGGGAATATTAATGGGTGTGTTGATTTTTGGCATGATCTTCGTTCACGATTGGCGTGTCGCCGCTGTGTTCTTTGTCGCCATCGGCACACTCGCCGGATTCTTCGTCGTGCCGATGAATGCGTTGTTGCAACATCGCGGCCACACCTTGATGGGCGCGGGTCACTCCATCGCGGTACAGAACTTTAATGAGAACTTAAGTATCGCCGCGCTCAATGGCATCTACGCCGGCATGATCTCTGCGCATTTTTCCATTAATACGATTACGATTATTTTCGGG
>JBKJHT010000250.1:0-10625 GCA_046598945.1 Burkholderiales bacterium
ACAATTTGGCATCGGCGTTCCTTGCGTGATGATTGGCTTCGACACCTTTATCAACGCGGCTTACAGACGGAACGCCGACCTCTTTTCAATTACTACGGTGAAATATTCGGGCTAGAATCGCACATGGCTTTGATTTCATAAGTGCTTGGTCGGCGGTAACGAGAGTCAAGTCGTAAATCAGCGCCGTAGCCACCAAGAAACGATCGGCCGGATCAGCGTGTTCGGGGAGGATCTCGCGGCTTCGCACGGCCACCTCAAAATTGAGCATCGCCTGTTGCGCCGGTGTCTTCGCCAGCGCCTCGGCCACCCATGTTCGCGGCGCGCTATCCAGCTTCACTCGGCCTCGCTCCGAGAGTACGATAACTCCCACACGCTGATCGGGGAAAGCCACAACTCATTGTCGGCGCGCTTTACTGCCGTTCTTACACGGCGGTTAAGCTTTGTCGGGTCGAGCAAGCTCCAGAGCCAAACGTGGGTGTCGAGCAGCAGCTTCATTCCGCCAACGCTTTCCAGGCATCGCCTTCGAACACCGGGCCAACTACATCGCCCAGCAACTGGGCGCGTCCCTCCATGCTGCCCAGCCAGTCCGATTTCGAAGCTTGCGGACTCGGCGGAACTAGCTCCGCCACCGGCTCGCCAAAACGGGTAATCAGAACGGGCTTACCGGTGCGCTTCACGCGCTGGAGGACAGCCAGAAAGGTTGCTTTAAATCGAGAAACAGAAATGGTCTCTATTGGATTAGCCATGTTCAATCTTTGTGGTCAACTGTCGTGCTCGCCGTTTCCTGGCGTCGGCCCGTACCCCAATTCCACCAATGGGAGACGGATTGAAACGGGCCAGGTCCACGACCACTCATCTCTGGTCACCCAATTACCCTTACATCAGTGACCGCGCGGAAGTCGCGATCGTGCGTAACCAGTGCGTATGCTCCGGTGCTAACGACCGTCGAAAGTTGAATCGCATCTGGAAGTTTGAGGCGATATTTCGCTCGGAAACGAGCGGCAGTGGTTGCGATCTGCTCCGTTACCGGCGCGAAGTTCCAACCCTTGCTGCCAGTCAGCGCCATGCGATACGCCTCCGTCAGCACTTCATTGCCCGCGCCAAGAGGTCCCGACAGCACTTCGGCAAGCGTGATGGCCGAGACAACGATCCCGATGTCGCCGGCGGTCGCCCGCTCGAACAAGGCCGCGAAGCGCTGCGCTAACGTGCGATGGTTCTCTAGAAAATAAATGACCGGCGCGGAATCCACCACAACTAAGGCGCCGGTAGGGATTGCGGCAAGGGTATCGATGGCTGCCATTCTCTGAGCCTAGTCCCATTCGGATCGAAGCTGCGTTACGGCTCGCTTCACCGACGCTCCCCACAAGCCTTTTCCCGATCCGCGCAAGGCGAGGAAACTCGGTCCAAGCTTGCTCTGCTGTTGCACGTAGTGAGGTGGAACAATTGCTGCATATACTTGACCGTGCTTGGTCACTAAGCTGGGTTGCCCGCGGTTGGCAAGCTCAAGCAACGCCGGCAAATTTTTGCGCGCTTGTTCGACGCCGCTTCTCTTGATAGCCATGTTTACAAATCTCCTTGTAGTCAACTGTACAGGCTGTACATAAATTTGTCAATGCCCTGGGTTGCGAAAGCCGCCCAGGACGACAACAAGCGGCTTTCATTGGGTTACGCTTGCTGGCCCATGGATTTTCGCGCTCACGGGAAAGAAAAGTTGAACAATTGACACTCGATCGCACACGTTGGAATGACATAGATAGACTCATCGAATCACCTCCGTCGCACGCAGCATAATCGATTCCGGAATCTTAATACCGAGCGCTTTCGCGGTTTTAAGATTCACAACAAAATCGAATTTGGTAGGCTGCTCGATTGGAAGATCGCTGGGTTTCGCGCCGCGAAGAATCCTGTTCAAATAATAGGCGCCCCGGGTGAAAGCATTTAGCGGGTTCACTCCGTTGGTAAGCACGAAACCAGCAGATGCAAACTCGGCTACTTCGGCGATAGCAGGCACCTGAATAGCAGACGCAAATCGAGCGATTTCTTCGCGAGAATTCCAGGTCAACGGATTCACCGACACAATCAGAGCATCGGGTCGCGAAGCCTTGATTGCCGCGAGGGCGGAGCGGAGGCTATCTAAATCTTGCACAGGGTAGTTTCGAAGCCCTATTTTCGCGAATCGTGCGGCGGCTACGATTCCCTTTTGCTCGATGATCGCACCCAACTCGGTTGAGTCGTAGAGATAGGCAATATTTTTGAGTCCGGTCACCAACTCTTTCGCAAGTTCTACCCTTTTCCCTGCGCTCTCGATTGTTTGCCACGAAACACCGGTCACATTCTGGCTCGGTTTTGCGAGGCTTGTCGTAAATCCTTCTAATATTGGGTCATAGAAATCGCCAGTGACCATGGGAATGGTTTTAGTTACTTCGCGAGCCGGCTTTATGGCTTGATCGGGTAAATATATGACATCGACTTTCATGACGACAAATTCTTTAATGATCTGCGGCACTCGCGTTGGGTCTCCTTCCATGTAGCGCACAAGGTACTGGATATTCTTTCCGTCGATCCACCCGAGACCCTGCATCGCATCGGCGACTCCCTTTTGGTATGGCGCCATTTCCGCCGCGCTCAGGTGCCATAAAATGCCAACCTTAGCGAGGGGTCGATTCTGCGCCTGCGCGTACTGAACAAAACACAGCCAGCCGGTAAGAATAAAGGCAACAATTAAGAAACGATTCTTCATGCTATCTCCTCATCCTATCCTTCTCGGCGCTGTAGGGCAGAAAGGCGCAGCGCCCAAGGTGGCCTGGGCCATTCTGCCGAATGTGACGTATCGCATGCTATTTGCTGTTTGTCGGATTACGCTACGCTCATCCAACCTACATTTTTGTTTGAGCATCACTGTGCGCCAGAACCCGCGTCCCGCTTGCCCCGTGGCCCAACTGGCAGCACTTGCCGGGTGGCCTGGGGCCATATTTATGCCACGGGTGGCAGCACTTGTATTTATGCCATGCTTCATTCGGACTACGCTTGCGTTCATCGAATCACCTCATCCGCCCGAACCATAATTGATTCCGGCAGCTTGATGCCCAGCGCCTTGGCGGTCTTGGCGTTCACCACCAGCTTGATGTTTTCCATGAGTTCTACAGGCAAGTCCGCCGGCTTTGCGCCCTTCAATATCTGATCGACATAGCGTGCGGCGCGCCCGACGCTGGCTAAACCGAGCGAGCCGTAGGAGAGTAGTCCCCCGGCTTCCGTATATAAATTTTGGTCCGAGAACAGCGGCAGCTTCGCCTCCAGCGCGAGCGTTGCGATGCGGGCACGATGGACGTAGAACACCGGCGTCCACACCAGCAACACGGCGTCGACTTTCGCTTGTTTCGCCTGAGTGAAGGCTGGAGTAATATCCGCGGCACTGCGAATCTCGATGGGTTGAAGTTGTAATCCGAATTGAGGAGCGACGCGCCGTGCCTCTTCGAGTTGGCGCTGGCCGAAGCTGCGATCCCAGAAGACTGCAACACGCGAGGCCTTCGGCAGCATCTCCTTAATAAGCTCCAAGCGCTTGGCGATGAGGGCGGAATTGACGGTAAATGCCCCCGTCACAATGCCGCCGGGGCGCCGGTAACTCTTAATCCATCCCATCGCGGTCGGATCGTCGGTATATCCGGTCATTACGATAGGAATTGTTTTGGTCGCTTGGAGAACGGCGCGAAGTGCGGGTTCGTTGAAGAGCACGATCACGTCCGGATTGAGTTGAACTATCTCCTGCGCAAGAGCGGGTACCCGATCGAGCTGACCGAGTGCGGAGCGCACTTCCAGCTTGAGATTCTTACCGTCTTCGTAGCCGTGTTGCCCCAGCCCATTACGCATGGCTTCGACGACTGGGTCGGTGACCGGCGGGTGGGTCATGAGCATGCCGATGACCGGCATACGATTCGATTGCGCGGGCGTGACTGCCGGCCACAGCAGGAATGAGGCGAAAGTTGCTAGCGCGTTGCGTCGTTTCATCGAATCACCTCTTCCGCTTGAATCAGCACCGACTCAGGAATCGTTAGGCCGAGCGCCCTCGCCGTCCTCAGATTGATGGTCAATTCCAGATGCATGGGTTGCTCCACGGGCAGTTCGGCGGGTTTTGCCCCCTTCAGTATCCTGTCCACATACGATGCGGCGCGTCGAAATGCATCGCGAAGATTGGGGCCGTAAGACATGAGAGCGCCTGCCTTGGTATATTCGCTCCAAGCGGCCATGGTCGGGAGTCCGGCACGTAGAGACCAATCTGCAATTTTTTGTCTCTGTGAAATGGTCAACGCGTCGGGAACGATGAAGATGCCGTCCAAATCGGCTTGCGAAAGCTTGCTAAGCGCATCGTCGAGATCCGCCGGTGTCTTTACTGCCACGTATTGCAGGACGATGTTGAGGCGCTTGGCGCCCCTCTGCGCCTCACTCCAGTCGAGGCGTTCGCCGGGATGGCTGGGATTGGACAGCACCGCGACACGCGATAATTCAGGCGCCACGGATTTCAGCAACTCCAATCGTTTCCCCGCGAGTTCCGAGGAAAAGAAACTCAGCCCCGTGATATTTCCGCCGGGGCGTGCCAGGCTTGCGATAAACCCAGCCTCGACTGGCTCGCCGCTATAGCCCATGACAATCGGTGTGGTTTGCGTCGCTTTTTTGGCGGCTGCAGTCGCTGCGCCGCCGACGGTGACAATGACATCGCAGTTGAGTCGCACCAGCTCTAGCGCCAGGTCCAGCAATCGTTCATATTTTCCCTCAGCGAAGCGCGGCTCCAATTGAATGTTGCGTCCCTCGACGTAACCTAATTTAGTCAATCCTTCCTTGAGTCCATCGAAGTATGGCGATGAAGGAGGACTCGGGTCGAGCACGCAGACAAGCGGAAATTTCTTCGCTTGCTGTGCCAGGGCAGACGATGCCAGTAAAATGGGTGTGACAAGAACCAATACAAAAATCGCGCCTCGCATAAGAATCCTCTCACGTGAAGGCTCGCCTTCGCTTTCCAATGGGTTGCGGAAACTCATCGAATCACTTCATCGGCGCGCATGAGCACCGACTCCGGAATCTTGATGCCGAGCGCTTTAGCGGTCTTGAGATTCACCGCGAGCTTGTACGTTGAAACCTGCTCGACGGGCAGATCGGCTACTTTGGCGCCTTTCAGCAGACGATCGACGAAGTAAACCGCGCGCGCCCAGTTATCGGGGTTGGAAGAGCCGTAGGACATTAGACCGCCGACCTCAACGTATTCGAGGTATTCGCTGATCGATGGAAGCTTCGCTTCAAGGGCGAGTTGCGCAACATGGGCTTTATGCGTCCAGGCCAGCGGGGAGAATCCTAACAGGAGCGCCTCTGCATTGTTGCGTTTGGCCGTCTTGAAAGCCGGTTCGAGGTCTTCCGCGCTGCGAAGATCGATCGGCTGCAATTCAAGGCCCAAAGGTTGCGTTGCGCGCTTCAGATCGTCGAACTGGTGGCGGCCGAAACTTGATTCCCAGAATACCGCCACTCTTGATGTCCCCGGCAAGGCTTCCTTCAGAAGCTCGAGCCGTTTTGGCAAGAGCATTGAATTCACAGAGAACAAGCCCGTGACATTGCCCCCAGGGCGGGCGTAGCTTTCGATCAATTTCAACGCTACGGGGTCGTTCGCTCCGTAGCCGACCATGACAATCGGGATGGTGCTGGTTGCTTTCTTGACGGCGCGAGCCGCTAGTTCGTTCGCGACCAATATTGCCGCAGGCCGAAGCCGGACCAGCTCTTCCGCAAGGCCGGGAACCCGCTCCAGGTGACCGTGCGCCGTGCGGGCTTCGATCTTGATGTTCTTGCCGTCGAAGTAACCAAATTTCTTTAGACCCGCACGCAGGTAGTCGAATATCGGATTCGTGAGCGGAGGATGGGTCACCAGCACGCCGATCACCGGCATAGGTTGTCGCTGTGCCAGAACGCTTGGTGGCCAGAGCAGTGCTGATAGCATTGCGGTCAGAGCGTTGCGTCGTTTCATTGAATTACCTCATTTGCGCCAGGGGCAGAAAGGCATAAGTGCAGGTGCTACAACCCGTGGCATAAGTGCAGGTGCTACAACCCGTGGCATGAGTGCAGGTGCTGCCACCCGTGGCATGAGTGCAGGTGCTGCCACCCGTGGCACGATGGCAAGTGCTGCCACCCGTGGCACGATGGCAAGTGCTGCCTGAAACTGGCCACCAAGCCGAGACCCGTTGTGATCGTGTCGCGCGACGATCCCGCGCCGCCGAAAGCATTGGTGATTTATGTTCCCTTGACCACCCAAAACCGAAACAGCCACTATGAGATTCCCCTTCCAAAGCTGCGATTCCTCGAGCAAGTGTCGTTGGCAAACGTGCAAGGTATTGGGTCGCTTCCGACAGTCCGCCTCGAACGAAAGTTAGGCGAACTGCCGGCCGCCTGTCTCGAGCAAATCAAAGTTACCCTCGCATTCGCTCTGAATCTACGCGCGCAGGTAAAGGCCCTCACCGAATCACCTCATCGGTGCGAATCATGATCGACTCCGGAATTTTGATGCCGAGCACCTTGGCAGTCTTGATGTTCACCACCAGCTTGATGCTTTCCATAATCTCCACAGGCAAGTCCGCCGGCTTTGCCCCTTTCAATAGCCGATCGACATAGCGTGCAGCGCGAAGAAATCCCACTTCCCCCGCTACGCCGAAGCAGCAATCTCGAGTTGTCCACCGTGACGCGTACGTTCGGCTTGAGCCTTTCGAATCATCTCTCGTGCGGCCGCATCGCAGTACGATACCCGGGTTAAGTCGAGCACGGTATGGGCAGTCGGATCGTTGCGCAGATGGTTAGCGAGCCGATCAAGCGATGCGTAGAACAGATTGCCACCGACCACGATGCGTTCTTTGCTGCCCTCGCGCGTAATAGTGAATTCCACTTTTGATACGCTGGCGACGAAGAATGCGATCGACGACGCAACCGCGACAAATATCCCAACTTCCAAACCCAGAAACAATACGCTGAGCAGCGTAGTGAAAAAAACCGCGCCGTCAACCCAATGCGAAAACCGCCGAAACTCTCCTTGAATCATGCCGATGCCTACGAGCGCCAAGACTCCCGCTATTGCCGGCATAGGCAGGCCCGTTAGAAACGGCCCCAGCGCCCACGCTATGAATACGACCGAGACCGCCGCGATCATGCCGGAGAGCGGCGTGCGCGCGTCCATCTCGACGGCAACGCTGGTGCGATTGAAACTTCCGGACCCGGCGAACGCGGAGAAGAACGGACTCAGCGCATTCGCGATACCTTGCGCGAAGACTTCCTTGTGTAAATCTAGATTGCTGGTGACGTTCGCCTTGAGGTCTCGAGCGATCACCAGCGACTGCGCCAGGCCGAGCACGGCGATCGCAATTGCGTTTGGAAATGCTTGCTCGAGGAACAACCAATGCTGTGGCCCTAAACGTGGCGCCATGAACGGCAGTGCCTGGAAGGTCACATGCCCTAGTAGCTCCACCTGCGAGTTCACCGGGCCGGCAACGGCCCAGATCGCGGCGCCCACCACGCTTCCCGCCACTGTCGCGGCGATGATGTAGGTGCGCGGCCAACGTTTTTTCAGGAGCAGGCCGGACGCGATCGTAACGCTGCTGATTATCACTGCGTAGGGGTTGACGAGCCCCGTCCACGATACGATCGCAAGGTAGAATTTTTCGTAAAAGAACTGCGTCGAGAGCGGCGCGAGGCCAAGGGTTCCTTCCAACGCCGACGTAACTAGCAACACGCCGATGCCAGCCTTGATCCCCGATATGGCCGCAGGACTGAAATACCGAAACAACACGGCTCCGCGCAACAACCAGATAACGAGCTGAATCAACCCGACTAATAGACTAAGAACAAGAACGAATTCGATATATAGCGGGCTACCGCTGCCGGCGAACTGGATGGCAGTCAGGCCCAGCAAAATTGACACCGCCGTATTAGGTCCGCCAACCATCGGCGAATTGCCGAACAGGCTCGACAGGAAACCAACGAATACTGCGCAGTAAAGACCGTATATGGGCGGCACTCCCGCGAGGTAGGCAAAGGTGATCGCTTGCGGAATGACGAGCAAGGCGCCGGTCAGCCCAGCGGTGAGTTCGCGGCGGACGTCGACGGTTTTGCGCCAAGCGACATCGGGAATCGCTTCGCGCAACAAAGTCACGACACACGTCTTCATTGGCCGCCCTTACCCAAGAAATTCGAAACGCTACGATAAATTTTCTCTGCGAGTTTTTTCAAACCACCCTCGCGCGGATCGAATGGACGATGCTGAAGCTGCATAAAAGCGGCGACGTTGAATGCGTCTTGGTGGGTCAAACTACGCTCTTTACCCAGCGGCATATTGGCCCAAATAAAACCTGCAGCCTTCTGCACGTTGTTTAGCCCCGCCCCGGCGTTATACGAATCCACGCCCCACAGCGGCGGCGCCGCAGCCGTGCCGTGACCGTCGGCGCCATGACACGCGGCGCATTCGCGTTGGTACACGGCTTGGCCCCTGGCCGGATTCGGATCCGCGCCAGTTTCCGGTAAAGTCGGCACGCCGAATCCCGCCGGCGGTCGCCCGATCACCTCGCCTTCGGAAAGGTAATGAATGTACGCCGCGACCGCTTGGACCTCCGGCGCTTCTTCCGGCGGCATCACCCCGTTGAGGCTGTACATGAAGCAGTCGCGGATGCGCAAGCCGACGCCGTTGCGCACGCCATTTTTCGAGCGCCACTTTGGATAAACTCCAGCGACATTAAGCGGAAAACCGTTGGGTTGCGTGCCGCCTTTCAGATGGCAACTGGTGCAACTCAAGCGGCTACCGGCGTAACGCCCCGCATAGCGATTGGTTTCCATCACAATGTTGTAGCCGACCACTACGTTACTCTCGTAGTCGTCGAGCACCGCGCGGGCTTTTAGCTCCTCTATCGTCGGGCGGGCGATCGCCAAAAACGACAAACCCAGCAGCGCGCCGACGGTAAATATGATGGACAACAGCCGCTTGGTGCGATGCGGTGCGCGGCGCCGCGCTGCGCCGTTATTCGCTTGTTGAGCGTGTCTGAGACGAGACCGCATTTGAGTTTGCGGCCCGCCGTCGCCCGCACCATCACGCCGAATGAATCTCTCGGCCAAACTCACCCGGAGAAGACATAGGCACAACCCTTCGCCACAGCGCCTTGGCACGCCACTACGCCTGACGGCGCATGTGCGATCTTGGGCAGCGTGGCCTCCATCCATTCTTTTTTGACGTCGTCGTGTTTCAAGCCCTGTGCCTTCGCGATTTGGCCGCTGTAGTAGTGAATCGCCATATCGCAAGCCACAACCTTCACGCCGCGCTCGATATGATTCTTCAGCGTCATGTCAGCCACATCTGCGTCGACCGGTGTCGTGTAATAAGGGTGACGCACCGCAGCGGCCTTAGTCTGTGGATCGTTGATCTTGAAATATTCACCCAGCTTGTATTTCTTCCACATCGAATCCTCCAGCACAAACGGAATCGCGTTGTGGCGAAACACCATCACAGTGCCGAGATCGCTTTCCTTGACGCCATAGGCTTGCGGGCCGGTGAATAGCCACACCCACGCCCACGCCAGCGCCATACCGTCATACGGCTCGCGCACGTCGAGCACGACGCGATGCTTGCCAGAGATGCCCTCAAGCCAGCGGGTAAAATCAGTCGCTTCGCCGGTTGCGGCTGAAGCAGTTGCCGCAGGTAGCGCTGCGCCGACGCCGACCGCAGCCGCAACCGCTGTCATCTGCAGAAAATCACGCCGATCGAGTTGAAGTTTCGTGTCTTGCATGTCAATCTCCTTTGATAATTAGTTTGAATCCACGCCAGGCCACGCTGTATGGCCGCGTCGTTAAAATTGTACTCCTTCCCAGTGACCAAGAAACCTACTGGGTCAAGTAGGAGTTGAAGGCATTGTCACCGGTAACCAAAAATTCAGAAATCGACAGTTGCGCTACTACATTTGTCAGGTAGTCTTAGTAAAGTCCGAGACACCCTCGTGGAGCGGCGCCGACAGCATTGTGGTCATAGCGTATCGTCGTTTCATCGAATCACCTCGTCAGCCTGCAGCAAGATCATTTCTAAGATTTCGAGCTCGAGCACCTTCGCGGTATTCCCGTCGATGACCCGCATTATTTTCGCCCCCTACTATTATGCCGAAAGTTCATTCGGGCTTGCTGTCGTCGGGCAGCCGAGGAAAAAGATTCTGAACCCCAGGCTCCCGTCGGCCAATCGCGCCAAACCCGCCTACCGTCAATCCAAGCGTTCTTACGAAGTACCGCCCAAAAAATCCCGGCGCGGCAACGCCGGGCAAGGGGAGGTAGATCAGTTAAATCCGTTTGAATGCCGGATGTAGCGGATTGCGATCATCCACATAAAGTTTGCCATCACCTGCGGCGGTGATCATCCACTCATCGCGAAAGGTCGTCTTGGCAAAGGTCGGATGCAGCGGATTGCGTGCATCCACATAGCGCTCGGCTGGCAAGTATTGGAACGTTACTGTGGTGCGCTCGGCGTAGTAAGCCGGGTGCAGCGGATTGGTTTGGAGTTCGGCGTGGACGTTGACCGACAACGTGGCAACGGTGGCGATCGCGACGGCTAGGGTTTTGGTCGTAAGCATGGT
>JBKJHT010000067.1:0-13654 GCA_046598945.1 Burkholderiales bacterium
AATGAGGTGCTCCCAATAGCGCCTTGGCCAAACGCCGCGTTCACGTTTGGATTGTCGGCTGTCGTTGATGCGCTCTGTTGTTGCAAGTCCGCGCGAGAATCCGGCCTTAATCAACGATCAACGCATCGGGTAGTCGGCGTCATCTTCGGGCAGCGTCCACATGGTGTGAATATGATGGGCAAAACGACCATGGCATCCATAGGAAACGGATGCGCCATTTTGACACGATGGATAACCTCACCGAGCAGATCGCTATGTCGCGTCAAATGATTGGCGCGACGATCAGCCAAATTGACCGTGAAGAAATAGGTGGCACCAGCCAGAGTCGCGCGACGATATCGCATAGGCCAAGCTTATCGCAAGAGGGGAGCTTGGTGTTGGGCTTCATGCTTCAGCCCAACCTACCGGGCTGGCGCCGCCTCAGGGACCGGGCTCGTCCAACAAACGGTTCAGATCGTAGCTTCGCACGATCTAACCTTGTTCGTTAGGCCGAAGCGTCGGCTGGCTGCCAGAAGGCATGGCTTGCTTTTGATAGCTGTTCATCGAGCATTTCCCACGCAAAGCCAGCGTTTCGGATCAGCAGGCCCAGATTTTTAACGAGCGCTTGCATCATGTCGATGGCTTTCTTGACATCTGACAATTTGGCTCCGAGAGCCCCAATATCCACGAACTGATATTTGTCAGCGACGAACTGGACCTCAGTGTGCGCGGTGATCTTATCTCTGATGATGAGGAAGCCATTCATGAAGGGGCTTTTGCTGAGTTCAGTCCATTTTATACGCGTGCTGGCCAGAATCTCGTCGAACTGTGCTCTCCTCTCGGTCTCGTCACGAAGATCAATTAGTCGGAGAGCCTCGACAATCTCAGGGTCGGTCTCCTTTTCGATGAGCGGCAAGTGCCACATTGCAAACTGTTCTCGAAGCGCCTTAACCAAGATCGGATCATCCAGGGCAGTGACGAGGTTTCTGAGACTTGGCGTTCTGTTATCGTTATCGAGCGACAGTTTTGCAATGTCTTGGACGCAGGAGAGGAAGAGCGAATGTCGCAGGATCATGAATCCTCGGTACTGCTTCCCTGACCCACGCGTCTTGGGAACGTGCTCGTGAGAGAGCATTGGATCAAGAATTGCGTACCGCTCTCGAAGGGCCAAGAAGGCATCAAGAAGGTGGCTCGCGTGGGCTTGTAGCTTTTCGAGTTGCGAAGGCATAGTTTCTGCGGCCTAAAACGTAAAGTAGACATCCTAAAAGACGGAAAATAATTCATCAAGCAAACCTATCCCAAGGAGCGCGGCGCATTCCGGGAACCTCGCCATCATCGCTCACCGAAATCCCCATTATCAGGCGCGTACCACAACACTGTAACGACGATCGTTAACCATGTGCATATGTTCTCCCGGAATGGCCCAAGGCCAACGGCTAGCCTACCGAGTGGCCTAGGACCAGGGCTACCCAGTACGCTTCGCTTCTTCCGGGCTATGTTTTCTTCCACTCTAAGTCGCTTCGAACGCAAAAAGCGGCGCATCCGCCGCGACGATATCGTCGACTTTGTAAAACACTTTCTCGATTTTTCCTTCGCGCGGTGAATGGATGGTGTGTTCCATTTTCATGGCTTCCATGATGAGTAGCGGTTGACCGCTTGCTACGGCATCACCCACGCTGACCATGACTTTTACGATGCGTCCGGGCATGAGCGCGGTTAGGCGGCCGCTGGCGGATTCTTCCGCATGATCGAAAGCAAAGGGTTGCACCGCGAACAATTCATAGCGTTGGCCGCTAATGTCGATTAGGTAATGATCATCGTGGCGAAGCACGAGTGCGCTTGATATTTCTCCATCAATATTTAGTCTGATTTCCCTGCTGGTCTCGTTTTGGATTGAGACTGCATAGGATTGGTCATCAACATCGATGGCACAAACATTGGCGTTGTGCCGTACGCGGATTTCGCGCGTGAGGTTGGATAAGGGATCGGCGAATAGCAACGTCCGCGAGCTTTTGCCGTTGAGTCGCCAACCGTTCGCCATGCCCCACGGCGATTGGGGATCACTTGAGGCTTGTAACTTTATCCGTGCGGCGATTTCAGTTGCACGCAATTGGCGAACCGCCGCGAATATCAACGCGCGATGTGAGGCTTCCCCCGGCGTTGAGAGAAGCGAGGCAATGTGTTGCGGGATGAAATGCGTATCGATTTTTCCAATGGAAAAATCCGGTTCCCGCACCACCTTCGCTAAGAAATCGATATTGGTCTTGACGCCGATCACCGCAGTTTGCGCTAAAGCCTCGATCAGTTTCTGCTGCGCTTGTTGGCGATCACGGCCGTAGGCAACGAGCTTGGCGATCATGGAATCGTAATAGATACTGATGTCGTCGCCTTCCGCGACGCCAGTGTCGACGCGTACGTCTTCCGTCTCGGTCGGGTAGGTGAAGCGGTGGACCGGCCCAATTTCCGGCAGAAACTGATTGGTGGGATTTTCTGCGCAGATGCGCACTTCGATGGCGTGGCCTTCGCGCGTGATCTGATCTTGGCGCAGCGGCAATGCTTCGCCAGCGGCGACGCGCAGTTGCCATTCCACTAAATCCAATCCGGTTGTCATCTCCGTGATCGGATGCTCGACTTGCAGGCGTGTGTTCATTTCCATGAAAAAGAATTCGCGATCTTCGCCGACGATGAATTCGATGGTGCCGGCGTTGGTGTATTGAATCGCTTTTACGGCAGCAACAGCGGCGTCGCCCATTTTTTTACGCAGCGTTTCATCGATGAAAGGCGAGGGTGTTTCTTCCAATATTTTTTGATGCCGGCGCTGGATCGAGCATTCGCGTTCGAATAGATGAACGACGTTGCCATGGCTGTCGCCGAATACTTGAAACTCGATGTGGTGTGGGCCTTGAACATAGCGTTCGATCAGCATCGTGTCGTCGCCTAAGGAATTTTTGGCTTCTCGTTTCGCTGCTTCAAGTTGCGTCTGGAAATCATCATGCCGGTTCACCAGGCGCATGCCTTTGCCGCCGCCACCGGCGATGGCTTTGATCAATACCGGATAGCCGATGCGTTTCGCCTCATTCGCGAGAAAGTTCGGCGCTTGTTGGTCACCGTGGTAACCCGGCACGACCGGCACACCGGCTTCTTCCATCAGCGCTTTCGCCGCGCTTTTCGAACCCATGGCATCGATGGCGTCGGCTGTTGGTCCGATGAATGCGATGGTAGCCGTTTTGCAGGCCCGCGCGAACTCAGCGTTTTCGGAAAGAAATCCATAGCCGGGATGAATGGCTTCTGCGCCGGATTTACGTGCGACATCAATAATCGTGTCTGCGCGCAAATAGGATTCCGCTGGACGTGAGCCGCCGATATGCCAGGCCTCATCGGCCATATTTACGTGACGGGCATGACGATCCGCATCCGAGTAAACCGCAATCGTTGCGACACCGAGTCGTTTACAAGTTTGCATGACGCGACAAGCGATTTCGCCGCGATTGGCGATCAAAATTTTCTTGAACATGAATTATTTTTTGAGCCAGGCCGGGCTGCGTTTGTCCAAAAATGCAGCCAACCCTTCTTGGCCTTCGGGTGATATGCGAATGTGAGCGATCCGCTCAGCTGTATCGGCAACGACGGAATCCGTCGGCGGACGATGCGCCACTGAGGCGATCAGGTCTTTAGCCTCAGTCTGGGCGACAGGTCCCGCGACGAGAAGTAAATCGATCATTTTTTGAACAGTTTGGTCTAATTCGTTTGCCGCAACCGTCGCATTCAATAAGCCAAAGCTTACCGCCTCGGCGGCGCCAAAGCGCTCGCCGGTCAGAAAATATCGACGTGCTTTTTTCTCGCCGATCGCAGCGACAACGTAGGGACTGATGACAGCGGGGATGAGGCCAAGTTTTACTTCTGTTAGCGCAAACTGCGCATCGCTCACCGCGATGGCGATATCGCAACAGGCGATTAAGCCGACACCGCCACCGTAGGCCGGGCCATTGACGCGCGCGATGGTGGGCTTCGGGAGGCGATTTAACGTTAGCATTAATTCGCCGAGCGCCATCGCGTCGTGATAGTTTTCTTCCTCGGTGAAGGTGGCCATGCGCCGCATCCAATTTAAATCGGCGCCGGCGGAAAATGATTTGCCCGCGCCGGTAAGAACGACAACACGAACCGTATGATCGGCGCCTGCGGCTTCTAATGTTTGCGTGAGCTCGACGATGAGTTGATCATCGAAGGCGTTGTGAATGTCGGGGCGATTGAGGGTGATGGTGAATGTTCCATCGGCAGCACGGGAAGTTAATAGGCTAGACATATCACCTCTACATTCTGAACACGCCATAGCGCGTGTCCTCGATTGGCGCATTCATTGCCGCGGACAGTCCTAAGCCAAGCACCATGCGCGTATCGGCGGGATCGATCACGCCGTCATCCCACAAGCGCGCGGTGGCGTAGTACGGATGGCCTTGGGTTTCGTATTGATCGCGGATCGGCGCCTTGAATTGCTCTTCTTCATCTTTGCTCCAGGCGCCTTTTTTCGCTTCGATGCCATCGCGCTTTACCGTTGCGAGGACGGAGGCCGCTTGCTCGCCACCCATCACGGAAATGCGCGCGTTGGGCCACATCCACAGCATGCGCGGATTGAAGGCACGACCGCACATGCCATAGTTGCCCGCACCGAACGAGCCGCCGATAATCACCGTGAATTTCGGGACTTTAGCGCAGGACACAGCGGTCACCATTTTCGCGCCGTCTTTGGCGATGCCGGCGTTTTCATATTTTTTGCCGACCATGAATCCCGTGATATTTTGCAGGAACACCAGCGGAACGCCGCGCTGATTGCACAGTTCAATAAAGTGCGCGCCCTTGAGCGCCGACTCGGAAAACAAAATGCCGTTGTTGGCAACGATCCCAACGGGATAACCGTGAATGTGAGCGAAGCCGCACACCAAGGTATTGCCGTAGAGTTGCTTGAACTCGTGAAACTCGGAACCATCGACGATGCGTGCAATAATCTCGCGCACATCGAACGGCTGGCGTGTATCTTTCGGCACGATGCCGTAAATATCTTCTATAGGATAGCGAGGCTCCACGGTGGGACGAACTTCCACCGGCATGGTCTTCGGGCGATTGAGATGGGACACAATCTCGCGAGCAATATGGAGTGCGTGAGCGTCGTCCTGCGCAAGATGATCGATTACCCCAGACGCTCGGCTGTGAACGTCACCGCCGCCTAAATCTTCGGCGCTGACCACCTCACCCGTTGCGGCCTTGACTAACGGTGGCCCGGCGAGAAAAATCGTGCCTTGATTCTTGACGATGATGGATTCGTCGCACATTGCCGGAATGTAAGCGCCGCCGGCCGTGCAGGAACCGAGCACCACGGCAATTTGCGGAATGCCGAGCGCCGACATATTGGCTTGGTTGTAGAAAATGCGGCCGAAATGTTCTTTGTCGGGAAACACTTCGTCTTGTAGCGGCAAGAACGCGCCACCGGAATCCACCAGGTAAATGCAGGGCAGCCGATTCTGCATCGCGATTTCTTGCGCGCGCAAATGCTTCTTCACCGTGAGCGGGTAATAGGTTCCGCCCTTGACCGTGGCATCGTTTGCGATGACTACGACCTCTATGCCTTGCACGCGACCGATGCCGGCGATCATGCCGGCGCATGGTGCGTCGTTGTTGTACAAACCGTTGGCGGCGAGCGATGAGAATTCGAGGAATGGGCTGCCGGGATCGAGCAAGGCGAGGATGCGATCGCGCGGCAGCAATTTGCCACGGGCTGTGTGCTTGTTGCGCGCAGCGATACCGCCGCCTTCCGCGATCTTCGCTACTTTTTCGTGTAGGTCATTGACCACGCTACGCATGGCGTTGGCATTCACTTGAAACGCGTCAGACCGGCTATCGATTTTTGTTGTGAGTATTGGCATCGGAAACGATTAAGGTTGCAACAAGTTCGCAATTTTTCAGAGCGTTGTCATCTCCGTGAAAACGGGGATCCATTTTGACTTTCGAGGACCAGCTGGATTCCCGCCTGCGCGGGAATGACAAAGTGGAAGTTGAGCTTGCTAATCAATGGCGGCAAAAAATCACAGGCTACGCGCAATCAACATCCGCTGCACTTCGCTCGTGCCTTCATAAATCTGCGTAATGCGCGCATCGCGGTAATGGCGCTCGACCGGATAGTCTTCAAGAAACCCGTAGCCACCATGAATTTGAATCGCCTTCGAGCAAACGAATTCCGCCATTTCGCTGGCGTAAAGTTTCGCTTGCGATGCCTCGGAGAGGCACGCCACGCCTTGCGTTCGCAGGGCCGCTGCATGCAGAGTCAATAGCCGCGCGGCGTTCAGCCGGGTATGCATATCGGCGAGCATGTTGGCGATGCTCTGGTGTTGCGCGATCGGTTTGTCGAATTGTTTGCGTTCTTTGGCGTAGGCAACCGCGGCGTCGAATGCGGCGCGAGCAATGCCGATCGCTTGCGCAGCGATGCCGATGCGGCCGCCTTCGAGGTTGGATAGCGCGATGCGCAATCCTTCGCCGCGCTGGCCGAGGATGTTCGCTTCGGGAATCGTGCAATTGTCGAAGGTGATCGCGCAGGTGTCGGACGCGCGGATGCCCATTTTGTGTTCCGGTTTATTGGCGATGCAGCCCGGAGTATTCGTTGGCACGATAAACGCGCTGATGCCTTTTTTCCCGAGATCGGGATCGGTGACCGCGAACACGATCGCCATCGCCGCGCGCTTGCCGTTAGTGACGAATTGTTTATTCCCGTTGATAATCCAGTTACCGGTTTGTAACACGGCGCGCGTTTTCAAATTATGGGCTTCCGAGCCCGCTTGCGGCTCCGTCAAACAAAACGCGCCGATTTTTTTTCCGGTCGCCAAATCACATAGCCAGGTTTGTTTTTGTTCGTCGCTGCCATATTTCAATATCGGCGAGCAACCGACGGAGCTATGCACACTCATCAGTGTCGAACATGACGCGCAACCCGCGGCGATTTCTTCCACCGCGAGTGCATACGCGACGTAATCGGTATAGCTACCGCCCCATTCTTCGGGGACAACCATGCCGAGAAATCCGAGTTCGCCCATCTGCGCGACGATCGCATCGGGCAGGGCGCTCGCTTTGTCCCACGCTCCTGCGTGAGGCGCCAATTCGTTTTGCGCGAATTCTCGCGCCATGTCGCGCACCGCGCGTTGGTCGTCAGTTAGGATCATATAGTCTCGTCAAAAATTTCACGGCCGATGAGCATGCGGCGAATCTCATTGGTGCCGGCGCCGATGTCGTATAACTTTGCATCGCGCAGCAAGCGGCCGGTGGGATAGTCGTTGATATAGCCGTTGCCGCCCAGGCATTGAATCGCTTCGAGCGCGACTTGCACCGCGCATTCCGATGCGTAAAGTAAACAGGCGGCAGAATCTTTGCGCGAGGGGTGGCCTTCTTCAATTGCGCTTGCGACGCGATAGCTGAAGGCGCGCGACGACTGCAATTTCACGTACATGTCGGCGAGCTTGCCTTGCATCAATTCGAAGGTGCCGATGGGTTTGCCGAATTGTTTGCGTTCGTGAACGTAGGGCACGACGACATCCATCGCCGCTTGCATAATGCCGATTGGGCCGCCGGATAAGGTCACGCGCTCGGTGTCCAGTCCGCGCATCAGAATTCGCGTTCCGCCGTTCGCATGGCCGAGGATATTCTCTTCCGGGATTTCGCAATCCACGAACACCAACTCGCAGGTGTTCGAGCCACGCATGCCGAGCTTGTCGAGTTTTTGCGCGGTGCTGAATCCCTTCATGCCTTTTTCGACAATGAACGCCGTCATCGAGCGTGCTGACGATTCGATTTCGGATGTGCGCATGTAGACGATCAAGGTATCGGCATCGGGGCCGTTGGTGATCCACATTTTATTGCCGTTGGCGATCCAGCGATCGCCTTGCTTGACCGCGCGGCACGACATGGAGCCGACCACGTCCGACCCGGCGCCCGGCTCGCTCATGGCCAGTGCGCCGACGTGTTCGCCGCTGCAAAGCTGCGGTAAATATTTTTGCCGTTGCGCGTCGCTGCCGTTCAGAAAAAGATTATTGACGCAAAGATTCGAGTGCGCGCCGTAAGATAGGCCAACGGACGCGGACGCGCGCGAGATTTCTTCCACGGCGACGACGTGGGCGAGGTAACTCATGCCGCTGCCGCCGTATTCTTCCGTAACCGAGATACCTAGTAGCCCCATGTCACCCAGCTTGCGCCAGATATCCATTGGGGACTCGTTGCTACGATCGATTTCGGCGGCGCGCGGCGCCAGTTCGGCGGCGGCAAATTTTTGTACGCTGTCGCGCAGTGCGTCGATGTCGTCGTTGATTCTTGTTTCAGAGAGCATTGTGAATTCCGCTAACCTAACCTCTTGTCGCCCAACGCCACGCCGTCATCCCCACGTTCGCGGGAATGACACAATGGGTTTTCATTGGCCGGTGGTAAACAAAAAATCGCAATCTACTTCGGCGCCATACGAATCGCACCATCGAGCCGGATCACGGTTCCGTTCAACATGGTGTTTTCGACTATGTGTTTCGCCAGCGCCGCGTATTCTTCCGGATGGCCGAGGCGCGAAGGGAAGGGCACTTGCGCCCCCAACGATTCGCGTGTGGCTTCCGGCAAGCCCGCCATCATGGGTGTATCGAATAAACCCGGCGCGATGGTGACGACGCGAATGCCGGATCGCGCCAACTCGCGCGCGATTGGCAAGGTCATTGCGTTGACGCCGCCCTTCGAGGCCGAATACGCGGCCTGGCCGATTTGACCTTCGTAGGCTGCCACCGACGAGGTGTTGATGATCACACCGCGTTCACCGCCTTTATCCGGGGTATTGGCCGCCATCGCCGCGGCGGCGAGGCGGATGACGTTGAACGTGCCGATTAAATTGATATTTATAATGCGCTGGAACACATCCAACGAATGCGGGCCTTCCTTACCCAACACCTTGGACGGTGCGCCGACGCCAGCACAATTCACGGCGCCGTTCAGGCTGCCGAAGCTGCTGATCGCGGTGGCGATGGCGGCGTTTACGTCGGCCTCGCTGGTGACATCGGCCTTGGCGAAGCGCGCTTGCGTGCCGAGTTGCTTGGCGAAGGCTTCGCCTTGCGCCGCGTTCACATCGACGAGCACGACGTTTCCGCCGCCACTAATGATAGCCTGCGCGGTCGCGGCGCCGAGCCCAGAACCGCCACCAGTTATTACGAAGGTCTTATTTGGGATATGCATAATCGAGTTGTATTGTTAGAAAGAGAGGTTCAAAATCCGTTTCAGATTCTAACTTTTTTCCGTGCGTCTTTCATGGGTATTTCCGCGCGGGTTGGCGCGGCACTGAAAAGAATGGTGTTAGTTTCGGTAGGGGATACCTGAAGAGCCGCATGGATGCTGGGTTTCGAGGCATGCATTGCTGCGAGGCAGAGCCAGAGGGGATGGTAGCGTTGTAGGGTGCATTTATGCACCTTCGAGATTAATCGGTGCATGAATGCACTCTACATTTTTTAGGAGAATTTATGGCTACACCCGTTGATCCCAACGATCCGATCATGACCGGCGAGAATTCGTTTATCCGCCTGAGCCACGACGCTGGCAAAACCCAAAGCGATCGTTATAGTCATTGGCGCGTGCTGTGGTGCCCGGCAGGTGCGGGACACGCGCTATTTATGCAAAGTGAATTGACCGCCGGTAAAGTTAAAATTTTTAGCGACAACGTCGCCGTCGCGCGATGGCTGCAGCGCAATATTGAAACGTTGTTGTTTCCCGCCTTTGCCGACGAAAAAGTAGCGATCGTCAGCGCGGATTTTATGCGCCATGGCGACGCGCAATCGTCGGCGATCGAAACCGTGACATCCAGCGAAAACGAAATCACGCTGACGTGGTACGACTTTATCGCGCCGCTGGTGTTGACCCAGCCGCCGGGTTTTAACAATCGGCCGATCGGCGTGTTCAGCACCTTCTTTCCGGCGCGCGCGGCGCAAGTGGAAATGGACGGCGATGTGACGACCGGCCTGCCATGGGAGGAGATGCGCGGCGACCGAAAATCCAGCAGCGCCTGCCTGGCTTGGTCGGAAACGTGGGTCAAACCTAAATGAGTGAGGCCGTTAGTATCGACGTCTATTCCGATATCGTGTGCCCGTGGTGTTACATCGGAAAACGAAAGTTAGAACAAGCACTGGTGCGGCTTGGCGCGCCGAATGTTGCTGTGACGCCCAATTGGCGCGCCTTTCAGCTCAATCCCGATATGCCGGCGGCAGGCATGGCGCGCAAGGAATACGTCGCGGCGAAGTTCGGCGGGCCGCAGCGGGCGCAGGAAATTTATGCCCGCGTCGCGGCGGTCGGCAACGAAGTTGGCATCGCCTTTCAATTCGAGAAAATCGAGCGGCAACCCAACACCATCAATGCCCATCGACTGATTCGCTATGCGGGCGAGCTCGGTCAACAAGACGCGGTCGCCGAAGCATTGTTCAAAGCGTTTTTTCTTGAACTTCGCGATATCGGCGATATCGCCGTATTAAGCGACATTGCGGCGGGCGCGGGGCTGGAGCGGAATGCCGTAGACGCCTATTTATCGTCGGACAAGGGTACTGAATCGGTGCAGCAAGAAGACGCTGTCGCGCGGCAGTTGGGTATCACCGGCGTGCCGTTCTTCGTATTTGGCGGGAAGTATGCCGTGTCCGGTGCGCAGGATGCAACGGCGCTGGTTGAAGCCTACCGACAAGCCGCCCGGGAACACGCGATCGGTTAAGCGATTGTTGACGCGGGCCGGCGTTCCGCAAAAATAATCGGTAACGTTTCAAGAAATGGCCGGACTTCCGCATTAGCTAAAATCCCGTGCTGCGCCAGAGCGTTGTGTAACTTTGGCAAATTATAGTGCGGCACAGCGGGATAGAGGTGATGCGCCAAATGATAATTCACGTGGTGGGGAAAGATGAAAAATCGCTGCCACAGGTTTGCGATATTGGTACGAGCGGCGGTTAATGGTGAAGAAAAATCCGTCACCGCGCCGTGTTCGCAAATCGCGCGCAAGCGCAGAATCGCCTGCAGCAAGGTCAACAGCGGAATCACCCAAAGCACGATGTAGTACCAGCCCCAACTGAGCGCAAACATGATGATCGGCATCGATACATGGAACGCAACGACGATCCATCGGTCTTGCAGCGCCGCGATGCGTAGCTTAGGCGCCGTGTCATCCAGTGGCCGCTGAGCGACGTTGGTTTCCAGATTGATGGCCGGGCTGCCAAAAAAATAAGCGTAGTTTTTGAACGCGGTTTGACCGGTCAAATCCTTCAGCAATTTTTTGATCAAATACTTCTTACCGCGCGGGTAGCCGCCGTGCAAGGCGATGTCAGGGTCTTGCGGCTGGTAGAGATAATTGTGATGCAACCGATGGATAACGCGGTAACTACACATGGACACGCCGCCGATCATACCGACGAAGCGCCCAACCAGATCGTTCATCCAACGCGTGCCGTAAAGCCTATAGTGGGCGGACTCGTGGGCAAGTATGAACAGGCCATGCTGCAACGGCGCGATGAGGACTATTGCGATCAGCGCCGCCCACCAGGACCAGAAATGAATCGCGAAAGCCATCACTGCGGCAATGGCGACAAAGTTTTGCACAATCGCCAGCGTGGACCGCAACGGAGAAAGCCGTGTGAGCGGCGACAATATCTCCGCGGGCAGTTTCTTTCGTACGTCGTCGCGAAACTCTTCACCTGCATGCGTATCCACAAGCCTTCCCGTCGTGTTTCGATGCCCTTAGTTTACTCCCGGCAAAAATGCTTGTCATGGGCGTTGCGCGTGAGATCGAACGACGTCGATCTCACACCCAACGCACGGATTGGGCGAGGGGCCGTTGGTAATCCCGAATTGACGCCGTCAATTCACGTTATTGCGCCGGCACCATCGCGGTAAACGGCCACACATAAGCCTGCAGCATCACCAGCACGCCGACCAAGCACGCCAACGCGATCGAATGCCAGAACACGTAACGCAAGATGACGCCTTCCTTGCCGACATAGTTGGTTGCGACGCTGGCGACGACGATGCTTTGCGCATCGATCATCTTACCCATCACGCCGCCGGAACTGTTGGCCGCCGCCATCAACGTCGGCGAAAGTCCGAGTTGGTTGGCAGTAATTTGTTGCTGGCTGCCGAAAAGGGCGTTGCTGCCGGCATCCGTGCCGGTGAGCGCGACACCGACCCAGCCGATCAACGTGCCGAAGAAGGGATAGAGCCAGCCGGTATTGGCCATTGCCAGGCCCATGGTCGCGTCCATGCCGGCGTAGCGCGTGACGTAACTAAGGCCAGCATCGCAAATATTGTAATGAACGAAAATTTGAGCGAAGCGAAAGTTTCGCTGTAAGCCTTGACCATATCGCGCACGGAAACTTTCATAATCAAGCCGGAAATAATCGCGGCCAACAAAATGCCGCTGCCCACTGCCGACAAAATGCCGAACTTGAAAACCGCCGCTTCAGGATGCGGCGTGGCGACCACCGGCGCTACGCGTTCAACCATTTTATCCAAGCCCGGAATCGGATAATTGATGAGGGTCACGCCCGGGATATCAATAACGCCTTTCCAGGCTTTCCAGGCCCACAACATGAGCACCAGCGACACAATCACCCAAGGCGCCCAAGCCGCAATGACGCGATCCCTGCTGTAGTTGTGATTGACGCGATGCTTTTGCGCTTCCGCCCAGGGCGTTGTTTTCGAGCCAGGTGCTGCCGTCAGCCAAACTTCTTTCGGGTGCCAGTACTTCAAAAACACCGCGACGCACACCATCGAGATCATGGCCGAAACCATATCGACTACCCACGGTCCGTGGAAGTTAGAGATGAGAAATTGCGGCAATGCAAACGAAATACCGGCCACCAATACCGCCGGGAGCACTTGCATCGTGCCGCGCCAGCCGGCAAACGCCGCTACTAGCCAGATCGGCACAATGACCGAGAAAAACGGCAATTGCCGGCCGACCATTGCCGACAGCGTGAGCAAATAGGCATCGGTGTTTTGCGTCACGCTATTCAACACTAAAATTGGGGTGCCGGAACCACCGAAGGCGACCGGCGCCGTGTTGGCGATCAATGCCAAGCCGGAAGCTGCGAGCGGATGAAAGCCCAAGCCGATCAACATGGCGCCGGTGACGGCCACCGGCGTGCCGCCGCCGGCGGCGCCTTCGAAAAACGCGCCGAAGCAAAACGCGATCAAGATGAGTTGCAGGCGCCTGTCGTTGGTAACGCCGCCGATTGATTCTTGCAGCACTTGAAACAGGCCTGCCTTCAACGTGAGCCGGTATAAGAACATCGTGTTGAGAATAATCCAGCACGGCACCGTCAGCGCCCACGAGCCGCCGAACAACGCCGCTTTGACGGCCACGCCACCGGGCATGCCGAACACAAACATGGCGATGATAAACGCCGCCACCATGCCCATCAGCGCGGCGATGTGTGCTCGTACCTGAAAGAACCCGAGCCCGCCAAGTAGAATTAACCCGCATATTTCACCGTAGTTGAATTTTTGTTGTGACGTTGCGAATGCGTTGCTGAGATGCGAGTTTATTGGTGTTAAAACGGAGCGTTGGTAGCGTTTTTATTGCGGTACGGATTTTTGGGAAAAGCGACCCCCGCCCCGACATGGGCTGCGGGCACGATTTGTGTCA
>JBKJHT010000087.1:0-38513 GCA_046598945.1 Burkholderiales bacterium
ACCTCGCTTTGGCTGAGCCCTTGCTCGATAACAAGCTTGACCGCTTCGGCCCTAAATTCCGCCGTAAACACTCGCTTCGCTATGGCTTCCATTACAAATCTCCATGGTTGAGAAAGAATTAAACCATGGCGTCCGTTTTGGCGAGGCCCTTCCATGTCGTAGCCCAGGTGTTCACACATCGCCCGCTCCGAGCGAATGCCGTAGAGCGCTTGCAGCGTTAGCGCGCGCAGCAGTTTCTCCAGCGCAATGGAGTCGCGCCCAATGGGAGTACATTTCATCGAACTTGGCGTCAAGCCTAGCAAGTGCGGCGTTGAGGATAGCGCGGATACCTCGCGACGGATGATCCGGCGCAACAAATTCTTCGAGCCGTTTGAAACTGAACAATCCTTCTTGCATTACGTCTGGACCACGCACGTTTTTTGCCTGTTGTTTTAGCTCTTGAATAAGACCGCCGCCGTCCAAACAAGTGCCCCAATAAATGCGCAAAATTCAACAAACTGCTAGGCCATGGGGCTTTTCTGCCACCTCGTTTAAGCTTCTTTAGCGAACCTGCATCAAGCGAACTGGCTTTTCATCCACGTTAAGTATTCGCGCATCGCGTTTTCGCCCGCCTTCGGCGCCCAATTCACTTGTTCATTTTCCGCCAACGCGACGTAAGGCCCGGCCTTCGATTCGAAAAATACCGAATTCTTTTCCAAGGCAACTAAGCTGTGAATGACGCCAGGCGGAATATCCACGCCCAGGATTTCGCTTTCCGGTTGCATCACGATGCGCCGATTTAGTACGCCAGCGTCGAAAAAAATAAGCACCCCAACTCTGCCGCGCAGGACAACGATGCTTTCGCCTTTCGTCGCGTCGCGATGACAATGGGGCGGGATGTAGGTGTCCGGCTCAATGGCGTTGAGCAAGCGATGGCAAATCTCGTCATCGCGTTGATGAAAATTAAAATTTTTGCGTTGGCGTGGCGATGATTGTGCAGCGGCGCTGACTTTATCCAACAGTTGTTGCGAGATAATTTTCAGGTCGTCCATCAGTAGCGAACCTGTACGTTGTCGGCGCTGAGCCATTGCGTGAGCGAGGCGAGTAACGCATCGCTGATTTTCGCCGAGCCGATTTCCATTTCGCACAGCGCGTCGCGGTTGCGATAGGCGATTCGCACGGTGCAGGTACCGGGCATGTGTGGCTTGATCATCTGCGCCAGGCGCGCGGCATCAGCCTGGCCGTTGAACGACAATTTCAACTCGCGGGCGTACTTGTCGCGCGCTTTGGCCAGGTCGAACAATTCATCGGCGGTGACGCGCATGCCGCCGGAGAATGGGTCTTCGCTGGCGCGACCTTGGACGAATAGCAATTGATCTTCCTTGACCAAGTGGCGATGGCTTTCCCAAATCTCGTTGAACACCACGACGTCGATTTTTGCGGAGCCGTCATCCAGGGTAACAATCGACATGCGGCCGCGGCGCGTCTGCTGAATGCGAACGCCGTAGACGATGCCCGCGAGTAACACCGGCTCCTGTTGCGCCTTGACTTCGGCCAACGAGCGGCGCACCAAGGTGGCCAGTTCGTTGCGATATTGATCGAACGGATGACCACTCAAATAAAATCCGATTGCTGTTTTTTCGTACTGCAATAACTCACCCTCCGACCAGCGCGGGACATTGGCATATTGCAGGGCCTGCAACGCCGTGCTGCTGTTAGCGTCGCCGAACAAGCTCGATTGCATTTCGTTGCGGGTCAACTGTTGCGCGTTTTCAAGCGCCATGCCGAGGGTGGCGAATAGCTGGGCGCGATTTTTATTCAGACTATCGAACGCGCCGCCGCGAATCAGCGATTCCATGGCGCGACGATTGACGACGCGCTTATCGACACGATTGCAAAAATCAAACAAGTCGCAATAGGCGCCCTTGTCCTGCCGTTCCTTCACAATCGCCAAAATCGCCGACTCGCCGGTGCCCTTAATCGCGCCGAGGCCATAGCGAATCGCTTTGTCGCTGGTGGGCACGAAGCGATAGCTTCCCAGATTAATATCCGGTGGCAACATCGCCAATTTGTTGGCGACGGCATCTTCATATAGCGCTTGCACTTTGTCGGTGTCGTCCATCGCGGCGCTCAAGTTCGCGGCCATGAAGGCGGCGGGATAATGCGCTTTTAGATACGCGGTTTGGTAGGCAAGCAGCGCATACGCGGCGGCGTGGGATTTGTTAAATCCGTAGCCGGCAAATTTTTCCATCAAGTCGAACACTTCGTCGGCCTTGGTTTCGCTTAAGCCGTTCTTCTTCGCGCCATCCTGAAACAGCGTTCGATGCTGCGCCATTTCCTCCGGCTTTTTCTTGCCCATTGCGCGCCGCAATAAATCCGCCCCGCCGAGCGAATAGCCGCCGATAATCTGCGCCATCTGCATCACTTGCTCTTGATACACCATGATGCCGTAGGTTTCGGAGAGAATCCCTTCGACGCGTGGATCAGGATAATCGATGCGCTGACGGCCGTGCTTGCGTTCGCAAAAATCGGGAATAAGATCCATCGGACCCGGACGATACAGCGCGACCAGGGCGATGATGTCTTCGAAGCGATCGGGCTTGGCCTTGAGCAACATGTCGCGCATGCCGCGACTTTCCAATTGGAACACGGCCGAGGTATTGGCCGACTTGAGGATTTGATAACTCGCGGCATCGTCGAGCGGAATAAGATTCAGATCGAACGCCGCAGCGAATGCCGGGCTGCCGCCGTCGCCGTGCAAATACTTCACGGCACGATCGAGAATGGTCAATGTCGTCAGTCCAAGAAAGTCGAACTTGACCAGACCGATCGCTTCAACATCGTCTTTGTCAAATTGGCTGATGACCGCCTCGCCGCCTTCGCCACAATACAGCGGACAAAAATCCGTGAGCTTACCCGGCGCGATCAACACGCCGCCGGCGTGCATGCCAACGTTGCGCGTTAAACCTTCGACTCGTTCGGCCAACTCCAACAACTCCGCGACCTCTTCTTCTTTCCTTTCACGTTCGGCCAACAGCGGTTCCATCTCGCGTGCCATTTGCAAGGTGATCAGCTTGCCCGGTTGAAACGGAATGAGTTTGGCCACGCCATCGCAAAAGTTATAGCCCAAATCGAGTACGCGGCCGACGTCGCGCACCGCAGCTTTCGCGGCCATGGTGCCGAATGTAGCGATCTGCGACACGCTGTCGTCGCCATATTTCTTGCGCACGTAATCGATCACGCGATCGCGGCCATCCTGACAAAAATCAATATCGAAGTCAGGCATGGAGACGCGCTCGGGATTTAAAAATCGCTCGAATAGCAATCCATACCGCAACGGATCCAAATCCGTGATGCCCAAGCAATAGGCAACCAGCGATCCCGCGCCGGAACCACGGCCTGGACCGACGGGTACGCCGTTACTCTTCGCCCAATTTATAAAATCAGCGACGATTAGAAAATACCCCGCGAAACCCATTTGGATAATAGTGTTGAGTTCAAACTCAAGTCGGGCGCGGTATTCGCCCGCTTGGCTGTCGCGCGCCGTTGCATCCGGGAAGAGCTGCTCCATGCGCAACGCGAGGCGCGAGCGGCTTTGTTGCTTTAGATAATCGTTCAGCCCGAGCCCATCAGGCGTCGGGTAGTCGGGCAGGCGATTCTTGCCCAGTTCGAGTTCGGCGTTGCAGCGTTTCGCGATTTCGATGCTATTGGCAAGCGCGGCCGGCAGGTCGGCAAACAACGCCGACATCTCCGCTTGGCTCTTGAAATATTGTTCCTTCGTGAATTCGCGCTTGCGGCGCGGATCGCCCAGCGTATAGCCTTCGGACACGCAGACACGCGCTTCGTGCGCGCGAAAACTATCTTGATCGATAAACTGAACCGGATGGGTCGCGACGACGGGAACGCCGTGCGATGATGCCAAGGAGAGCGCCTTGCGAATGTAGTTTTCTTGTTGCGCGTGTCCGGTGCGTTGCAGTTCAACATAAAACGCGCCGGGAAAAAGCGCCTGCCAACGTTGCAAACATTGTTCTGCAACGCGCCCATTGTCCTGCAGCAAGGCCTTGCCAATATCGCCGTGAGCCGCACCGGATAAGGCGATCAGGCCATCGCCACAGGCATTGAACCACGACTGCTGCAGCTCGGCCCGGCCACGATACTGATTGGTGCGAAAGGCGCGCGACAACAACTCGCACAGCAAGCGATAACCGGCGGCGTTTTTGCACAACAACAACAAGCGATGGGGTTGGTCGCGATTATCGGGGTTAGTGATCCAAACATCGCAGCCGAGAATAGACTTGATCCCCAGACCACGCGCGGCGCGGTAGAATTTGATCGCGCCGAAAAGATTGTTAAGATCAGTCAGCGCCAAGGCAGGCATGTGGTCTGCCCTAGCGCGCGCCAGCACCTCGTCCAAGCGCACGATACCATCGACCACGGAATACTCGCTGTGCAGGCGTAAATGTATGAAGTTCGGTGCGCGCATGTGCCAAAATACGAAAGAAATGTTTAACCGAATTCTAACATTGCCGCACTTTGGACACTTGCCAAAACGGGGTCAGATACTATATTTTCAACAATCACAATAACTTATGATTGCCAGAGCCGCCAAAATGTCGCGCATCCACTTCGTCGTTCTGTCCCTCCTGTGGATTTGCCACACGGGACACGCATTTGAAATCGATCAATTCAAAAGCGGCATGTCACGCGCTCAGATTAAAGATATGTTGGTTAACTGGAATTTCGACACCGTAGAAGACGCCGGCCCGGACGTCACGCTTGCCTTCGATGGCGTAAAAAAAGAGACCAATCGCTTATTCAAGTTTTATTTTTGCAACGATAAATTAGCCACCTTCGAGCAATCGCTGAAGGGCTCGGTAAAGAACTTAATCGTCGTCACGCAAAACTATCTGCGCCAGTACGGCCAACCGATCAAGATCGATGCAGGCACCAACGTTTTAAGTAACGGAGAAAAAAATTCGATGGCAATTTATTGGCGCTTCCGCAACGAATACGTCGGGCTACGTTATGTCAACCTGCCAAACGGCGAAGACCTCTCTGTCTCCTACGAGGTCAACAACAACTGCTTCCAAGCGCCACGGAACTAAGCTCGCGTCAGTTTCAGCCCTTCGTAACCGCTGCGAGCCACGGCGTCACAGCGCTTCTTGTACACATGAAAGCCACCGACATAGGGCATAAAAACCCGCGGCTTGCCGGGAATATTGGCGCCGATATACCACGAATTCGCCAGCGGATAGAGCGTCTTGTCGGCAATCTCGTTTACATGCTCGACCCACGCCGTCTCCGCGGTTAGATCCGCTTCGACGCGATTCAAACCATTCGCGCGCATGTGCTTAAGGCACTCGACAATCCAATCCGTATGCTGTTCAATCGCCAAAATCATTTGACTCTTCACGCCAGGGCTGCCGGGCCCGGTGATCAAAAACATATTCGGAAACCCCGCAACCAGCATGCCCAGATAGGTTCGCGGCCCCGCCGACCATTTTTCTTGCAGCGTTTCACCAGACTTTAGCCGCACATCGATCTCCGCCAACGCGCCGGTCATGGCATCGAAACCGGTTGCAAACACCAGCGCGTCGAACTCGTAACCTGCCTCGCTGGTTCGCAATCCGGCTGACGTAATTTCTTCAATCGGTGCTGCGCGCGCGTTGACCAGGGTCACATTGTCGCGGTTGTAAGTCTCGTAATAATTGGTATCCAGACACAAACGCTTAGTACCAATCGGATGATCCTTGGGCGCCAACAGTTCGGCCACTTGAGGATCGCGCACGATACCGCGAATTTTTTGCCGCACGAACTCCGACGCCGTTTCATTCGCCTCTTTACTCAACAAGAGGTCGGTATAGGCAAAAAGAAAACTGATGCTGCCACCCGCCTGCCACTTGGTTTCGTATGAGTGCCGCCTTTCCTGCGGCGTTGCTTCCAATGCCGACTGCGTCGGCGGCGGGTGCCCGGATATGGCGAAGGGAGTGTCGAAGGCGGCACGTCGACGTTCGACGTATTCGGCCTTATGCCGCCGTTCCGTTTCCGGCTCAAGCGGTGCATTGCGCGCCGGCAAGCTGAAGTTCGCCGTACGCTGAAAAACATGTAAGTGCTTTGCTTGGCTGGCGATAGGCGGAATCATCTGCACGCCAGACGAGCCGGTACCGACCACCGCGACACGTTGCCCGGTGAAATCGACCCCCTCGTGGGGCCATAGCCCACTGTGATACCACTTGCCTTGGAACGATTCGATGCCTTTAAAATTCGGCACGCGCGGCGTCGACAGATTGCCGCTGGCCATGACGCAATAGTGCGCGGTCATGACATCACCTTTGTCCGTGGTCACCGTCCAGCGATTGACCGCGGCGTCGAAAACCGCCGACACGACACGGGTATTCAGTTGAATATCACGCAACAAATCGAAACGCTCGGCGACATGGTTGATATAGCGCAATATCTCCGGCTGGGTACCGTAGCGTTCCGGCCACTTCCATTCTTGTTGCAGCTCATCGGAAAACGAATAGGAATATTCCATGCTCTCGATGTCGCAACGGGCACCGGGATAGCGATTCCAAAACCAGGTGCCGCCGACACCGCTGCCCGCTTCAAACACTCGTACGCGTAGGCCCATTTCACGCAAGCGATGCAAAACATATAGGCCGCCCAAACCGGCGCCCACGACGATAGCGTCGTATACCGTCAGTTCATTCTGCGAAATTACTGCCGCGGACAATGGATTCTCCTTCGGATTAAAGTTTGCTCAAGTGACATTTTACGCTCGGCGGCGTTGCGAAGATGGCCTGAAAGGCGCACCAGTACTGCCTCTCCAAGCACTACCGAAGTCACAATGGGCGCGTTGGATAGGCCGATAAAGCGACCGTGAAGTGTGAATCACGCGCTGATAAATGACAATGCCCGCCAATGGGCAAGGTAACTTTATCGCGGATGTGGCCAAACGGCAGTCCGGTCAGCAACGGTACCGACAAGCGTTCGCGGAAATGCGCAACCACGCGGTCGAGGTCATAGCCGGTATCGTCGGTAGTCGATTTTTCTACTTGAAAATCACCTAACAATATCGCTTGTTGACGCTGCAAAATGCCCGCATGAAACAACTGATAAAGCATGCGCTCGACGCGGTACGGCGCTTCGTTGATGTCTTCCAGAAACAAAATTCCGTTACTGATGCTGGGCAAATAAGGTGTGCCAACCAGTGCCGCCACCAAGGAGAGATTACCGCCCCACAATGTCCCCGTTGCGTCAAAGCGGTAGGGATTGGCGGCGACAACGGCGAGTTCGATTTTCGGTTCGTGCAACATCCGAAAAAAATGATCGATGGTGAATGCGCTCGGTGCGCGATCGCCGAAATCGCCCAACGCGTGGGGACCGGCGAATGAAACATAAGACTTTTGCGCTAATAACGCTAACGACAAGGCCGTAAAGTCACTGTGGCCGACGAATATTTTTTTTGAATCGGCGAGCAAGTCATAGTCGATTTTGTCGAGCAGACGGCTGAGGCCATAACCGCCACGCGCGGCTAAAATAATATCGACATCGTCGCGTGCCGCGGCTTGATGCAACGCTTCGAGCCGCAATTCATCGCCGCCGGCAAAGCGTTGATCGACGGCGCGCACCGCATCGGGAACAATCACATTGACACCCCGGGCGCCGAAGAAATTCCGCATGCGATCCACGCGGCCATCGTCGACAATGACGCCGGATGGCGCGACCACGCAAATGCTGAGCGGCCGCGGCATCTACAACACCTGCAACGCGCTGCGCGCGATGTTAGCGCCCCACTCCGGCACGAAGTGGCCGGCGTCCGGAACTTGCAGCGGGGTGGGACAATGACGAATATTTTTTGCCAGTTCGTGCATCACGGTCGGCCCCAGCACGGGGTCGGTCATGCCGATCGCCATAAGGCTTTTCCCCGACCACGACTCGCGCCAACCATCGCGCGCGTGGCGCGATAGGGCTGCGCCTTGCGCGTCGCGATGATCCGGAACGATCTGCGGAAAACGCCGCACGCCGGCTTTATAGCGCACGTCGGGAAACGGCGCATCGTAGGCGGCGATTTCTTGCTCGCCAAGGTGCGGGCAGGTCCGCGACATCAGCTTGCCGACCGCCATATCGGGATTCTTCGCCGCCCATGCGCGCCAATCCAAAAACCCCTGCGACAATGGTGCATCGCCAGTACCCAAAGTGGTATTCATCACCAGCAATCCCGTGAATCGTCGCGGCAGCGCAAGCGGTAGGGTCAAGCCCAGCAACCCGCCCCAATCCTGACAGACCAAGGTGATGTTGCGTAAGTCCAGGCGTTCCACAAACTCGATCAACATTTGTCGATGGAAGTTGAACGTATAAACATCGTCAGCGACGGGTTTGTCGGATTTACCGAAGCCGATAAAATCCGGCGCCACCACACGCTGGCCATCGGAAGTAAACACCGGAATCATTTTGCGATAAAGAAAACTCCACGTCGGTTCGCCGTGCAAACACAAAAACGTCCGATGAGCGTTACGCGGCCCGGCATCGACGAAATGAATTCTGATGCCCCCACAACTGGGCAGATCTTCGATATAGTTCGGCGCAAACGGATAGTCCGGCAAGTTTTCGAAGCACGAATCCGGCGTACGCAAAATTTCCATCTCAGTCGATCTCCGACGAGAGCAACGAATTTTTTCGTCGCAGCGCAAAAAAATCTTTCAATTGTTGCGCGCACGTGTCAGCCAAAATCCCACCCGTCACCTCGGCATGATGATTCAAGCGCTGTTCCGCAAATAAATCCACGACGCTGCCGCACGCGCCGGTCTTCGGATCGGACGCGCCGAAAATCACGCGCGCAATCCGCGCATGCATCATGGCGCCGGCGCACATGGCGCACGGCTCCAGCGTGACGTACAGTTCGCACTCGACCAAGCGGTAATTACCGATACGCCGCGCCGCATCGCGCAAGGCAAGGATTTCCGCATGGGCGGTCGGATCGTTGCGCGCGATCATGGAATTTTGGCCACGGCCGATGATTTCGTCCTCACGCAAGACCAGCGCGCCAACGGGCACTTCGCCGTTATCTGCGGCATTCGCGGCAAGCGCCAGCGCCGCTTGCATAAAATCGATCTCGCGCTGCGCCATGCTCACTCTTTTAGCGACACACGACGCATCCACGACGCGACGGCGCGCTGCTGGTCATTACCGTCGGCAAATGCATTCGCGATGGTGTAACGATCGACCAAGGGACGATTTTGGCTCAACTTGAATTTGCCTTCCAAGCGCTCGATCTCCATTTCAAAGGCGACGATCGCGCTCATACGGCCGTGTAGATACGTTGGGTTTAATTCATCGAACTGTTGTTTGTATGCCGGCTCCAACTCACCGATCAGCCGCTCTTGCGCGGCATGCTTGTCGCCGATATCGTGCATGAGTTTAATCTGCCCGTAGGCATGCACCGCGACATAATTCCAAGTTGGAACATTCTCCCTGCTTGCATACAGCGAAGGTGACACATAGGCGTGGGGGCCATTAAACACGATTAAAGCGCGCGCCGCTTTTTCCAAATATAGCCAATGGGGATTGGCGCGCGCCATATGCCCCTCGATTATCAAACTGCCGTCACCGTCACGAATGATCATCGGCACGTGAGTGACAAATGGTTCGCCATCCGGCCCTTCGCTCATCAGCATGGCGAAATTATCCGTGCGCATGACTTCAATTAACAGTGCGCGATCGTCTAGCGCGAAATGTTCGGGAATGTACACGTTAAGTTACTCGTATGGTGTCATTAAGGATTGGGATGATCAGAGTAGATTATCTGGGTTCCCGGCGGCACGCAAATGTGAGTCGCGCGCGAAGCAAGCGGTGAAGGAAAATATCGCAACAGCTTCGAACAGATTAGCTTGGACTCGCTAACGACGGTTCGCAAAGCCAGCGATCCATCCTTGCTCAACACGTTTCGGTATTGTCAGGACGCGGGATGGAAAGCGCAGACGCTGAGTTTGCGTTAGGAAACGCTACTCCCACTTCATTTACCTGGCTGAAGTCCACGTTCACACGGGTCACCGCGAACAGTGCGAGGCGTGATGGCGATTATCGCAGCCCTACCCCGCGAGCCCAAACGCCGGAGCCATGCGGTTCTGTTCTCGGGCTGGGACGCCCAGGCGCGCTGCAATTTTCGGCCATTGCTTTACGACCGCTTGACTGCGTTCGATGGTCTCATTTGCCACCTTCCCAGCGACGCGAAAGTATGGCGCCACCGAGCGGACCAAGTCGAGGTCCAGGGCGTTGTCAGCTTCGCTGATGTTGAGTTTCAGGCCCTGAGACTCGGGCACTGGATTCATGTCGTACGCCTCGGACAAGCGCCAACCTTTGCCGGGCGCCAGGATAAAGCCGTGATTGCGCAGCTGGTCATCCGTATTAGATATAAGCAAGTTGAACACGATGCGCGACCATAGCTCGTGCAAATCAATGTCGGTCTGGGCGCCGTGGTTGATTAACACGCGAGCGATCTCCAGATAGCTCACGCCCGTTGATCCGTCGTCGCCGTCCTTATGGCCGGTGAGTGTCATCCCCGATGCGAAATGCAGTCGCCCTCCCGCCGTTGTGCGATCGAAGCGCTGCACGAGAAAAGTGTGGTGGGGGTTCGCGAAGCGGCGCGCCAGGCCTTCGGGTACTCGCAATCCGCAACCGCGTGCCAGCGTGTGCACCACGAGTTCCCATGCGCCCACGTCATGCTCGTCACGCACGCTGGGAAACTTAGCGATCCACAATTGGCCGTTCGGATCGACCACACTGGCCTTTGCACGCGCGCCGCCGAGCGAACCGCCGGGCGCAATCAGCATGCGCAGCCAGTCGTCACCCGCCGCGGCGGTATTGTCTTCGTCGCGCTCCAGCGCGAGGCTCGCGGCTTCCAGCTCGCCCAGGTGGACGAACGGCGGCGCCGCCATACAGTACCGGTTGTCGAGAAAGTCGCCGGCGTCATCAAGCCGAAAGCGCAGCGCACCCACGCGGAAGGCGTCGTGCACGCCCAGCAGATAGTCGGATTCGTGGAGCCGAACCGTCTTGCCAACCAGGCCTGCCCGCTGCTCGCGTTCCAAGCGGCGGCGCATGAGTAGACGCCCCCAGCGATCCGGACTGGCGTCCGCGAAAACGCCGAAAATTTCATTGCCCTGGGGCGGATGCTGCCTGCCTTCGAAGAGGCCGAGCCGGGGGTCAAGTTGCAGGTTTACCACCGCGGGGTGAGCAAGCGCAGCGGTGTCGAACTCGAACTCGAAGATTTCGCGGCCGGCGCCGCGCTGAGCACGCAGCACGCCCAGACGAAGCGGCGTGGGCAACCCGTCCCAGTCGGCATAGACAGCGATGGTCGCCATACGTCAGCCCCTGTTCTTCGACGATGACGCCAAGGGATCGATCAACCTAGCCAGTGTTCCGGAGTCGGCAAAGCCGCTCTGCTCCCGCCAGCTTTGCTCGTTTTCAGTGGACTTGAGCAGCCTCTTGATGTCCCCGGTCGGGGCTTCTAGCGTGGCCAGGGCTACACGCAGTTGCGCTTGCGGCAACGCTGCGATGGCCACGTGCATTTGCGTTTCAGGCAGGGCGTCAAGCGCCTTACGTAGCTGCTCGCTCGGCAACGCCTCAAGCATCTTGCGCATTTGCGCTTGAGGTGAGTTCGCTAACCACTCTGTGACGGCATCACCAACGGGCGCAGATCGTTTCGGCCGCGTCGGGCTCGCTGGCGACGCTGGCCAGACGCGTGCTGTCGTCTTGCTGACAGGCGGTAGCCGCGCGTCCTGCAACTCGCGCCCAAGTGGATCCGCCTTGGCCAGCAGGTCAAGATCCGTTTCGATGCCAAGCACCTGCATGACAGCCAGGTAGGCGCCCATCGTCACGCCCGACCCACCGCGCTCGAGACTGCGCAGGGTCATCGGCGACATGCCGGCGCGCTCCGCCACCTGCTTAGCAGAAAGACGCCGCCGCCGCCGGGCGAGGCACAGCCGGTCGCCGAACTGGTACAGCAACTCGTTGGTGGGCGGAAGCAAAGGAGCGGTTTTCTTAGACATAATGGCGTTGTTCTAGCTTTATATTTATTAATATGCTAGTTTATTAGCATATTAAGCAACACAATAACACTTATAGATGCCGCTATTCTGGCTAAATATCCGAAAAATCGCCAGAATATTGCTCTTTTCTCAAAGAGATCCGTCACGCCCTGCGAACGCGCTTGACAGAATAAATCGTTGGATCAATAGAGGCTCAGAAAGCCTACTCCCGCGCTGACAGAGAAAGCCGCCGTGAACCGCTTCGATACGTTTGATCTGGCGTGCATCCAGCACCTGATACGGCGACTCGTTCACCAGGGGGCCTTTCAAAGAAGATTAGTTTGCCATTCCCATCAATTCGGCTTGTGGATCGAAGGCAGGTTGAAATTGATTCGTTTCGATGCGATATCCCATCGCCCGATACCCGCGTTGTCGTTTTTCCCACATGCGCGAAAGCTGCGGATTGTCCAGTTCAACGTAGTCGTGTATTAATATTTCTGTCTTGCTGGAGTGCTCGCGATGTAGGCGCCCAGCATATTGTTGCAACGTGCCTTCCCATGAAATCGGAAGCGTCAAGATCAAGGTGTCGAGTGGCGCATGGTCGAAGCCCTCTCCGACCAACTGCGCGCTCGCCAGCAAAATGTGCGGCGCATCATCCGGCAAATCGGCCAATGCTTGGATGACCGCTTGGCGTTCCTTCGTCTTCATGCGCCCACGCAGCAGGAAGCGTGGTTGCGGGATATTTTTCAACAGATCGTATAGGAGGTCAAGATGTTCGGTACGCTTGGTCAACAACAACACTTTGCGGCCGGCGTTCAGCGCCGTGATCGCATCGCTCACAATTCGAGCATTGCGATCGTTGTCTTCCGCCAACAGCCGGATCACTTCCTGGATGCTCGCATGTAGCGGGATGTGCGGCGTCGGAAGATGCCGAGCCTGAACAACCAGCTCTTTCGGCACGTGGGCCGGGCGCTTGGCGACGTGCCGTATGGGGCCGCACTGCATGAATATGATGGGATGGTGTCCGTTGCTACGAACCAGTGTGGCAGTGAGCCCCAGCACGTAACGTGAGCTTCCCTCCTTGATTGCCGCCTCAAACGAGGGCGCCGATAGGTGGTGTGCCTCGTCGATGATGATTTGGCCGTATTGACCAAATAACTCAGGTAGATCGTCCCGGCGTACAAGACTTTGGATCACGGCGATGTCAAGCATGCCGGTCGGTTTTTTCTTGCCGGCGCCGATAACACCGATTTTTTGGCCATTCAATTCGAGGAAGCTTCCCAGCCGCTCCTTCCATTGCCGCATCAGATCGCCCCGATGCACAACTACCAGGGTGCTGACTTTCCTGCGGGCGATCAAAGCGGCGGCGGTCACAGTCTTGCCGAATGCCGTAGGCGCGATCAACACGCCAAAATCATGTGCCAGCATGGCATCCAACGCTTCCTGCTGGTCTGGCCGCAAAATTCCCTTGAATTCGGCCCGCAAAGGCCGGCCCTTCGAGCGCGCATCGTCCAGCCTCAAGTCGACCTTGTTAGCGGTAAGCAAGGACCTGACATCGCCCAAGCATCCTCGAGGCAGCACGAGATGTTTAGCGCGATCTTCAGCGCAGCCAATAACACGGGGAATTTTCCACGTCGACATGCGCATTGCCTGCTGCTTGTAGAATTCCGGATTCTGAAAAGCCGCTAGACGGATAAGGCGGTTCGTCAGCGATTGCGGCAATCCCGCTTTCTCAATGAACAGTTGATTGCCCATCGTGGCGCACACCGCCTTCGGCATGACGCCAGGAACTCTGATGTCGGGCTTGGCGCGAATCCACGGAGTGTCCTCATTCTCGTCGGGCACCTCCGCGTAGGCGATGTCAAGAGGATGCCGGTCGCCAACCAACTTAGTGAGCGCCGATTCCAGTCGTTCGTGCGGGAGGGGAGTGATGTTTTCCAAGAACGCCCATTGGTCCGGCAAGGTCTGCAAATTGTCGTCGACAAAAACGCTGCGCCCCAGCTTGCGAGGCTCCTGTTGCAAAGGCAGGGCGATCAAGTTGCCAAATCCACCCTTGGGTACAGTATCTTGGTTGGGGAAGAGGCGATCGTAGGATGACAGTTTCAACTGCCTAGTTCGGGCACAGGTTGCGCTGATCAATGCCGCACCGAGGCGTCGGACGTCTCGCGCCGGAGTTGGATTGGCAAAGAACAGCCACAAATGGGCCCCGCTCCCGGAGCGCGAAATTTCCAGCGCGGCGGGGAGATTGTTGAGTGTGCACGTTTGGAGCACAGCACGAGCGTCGTCGCGCCAATCGTCATCGTCAAAATCGATGGCGAGGAAATAGCACCTGTCGTCGCCAAACACGGGATAGACGCCTGCTGTGATTTCACCTTTCAGATGGCGGGTGACGACGTCGTCGGTTACGGGCGGATACAGACGATGGCTGCACGCATTGCAGTCCATTCCCTGGTTCTTCTTACAAATGACGGGTCGCCAAAGGTTAGCGCACGCTGGAGAATATCCCGACTTGCCAGTATTTTGGTTTTGCCAGCGGACGGGGTAAACGTCGTCCCGGCCATGAAAGAGGCGGCGAAAGAGTTTGACCTTCGCATCCTTCGACAAGGAACTGACGCTCAACTCAGGGATAGCGTGAACGGCGGCCTCGGCATCTGGTGGCGGTGGAAGCTCGATGCCGTGTGCGGTAAGTAATGCCTTCAGCGCCTGAATTTCCGTACGTAACTGCACGACTTCCGCTTCGATTTTTGACATGCAAGGTTCGGTACCGCTCAAATTGACCATCGTATCAACCGCTACATCACACCGATATGCTGACTTATGCGAGCCAGTATCGCATCGAACTCCGGCTGACCCTCGTAATACAAAGCCGCAGTCTTCCGGTACTCTGCTTCAAAACGCACACGCGCTGCCGGACTTTCCAGCAGAAAGGCCGGATTACGGGCAATCACCTGCTCATCGCCAGTTCGAAAACGTTGTTCCTTGCGGGCAGCGTAATCCGGCGTGCCGATGAAAGCGACAACCTCCGGCAATGCGAGCAGACAGTAGACGTCGTAATAATGGCGCAGGAAATTGGACGGGAAAGTGTCCGACTCGGCCAGTCGCCGGTATTTGGTTGAAATGGTTTGCAGCTTCTCGACGAACGTGTAGGTCGGTACATAGCAGGGTACGTCCAGCGCCCGGTTGTCCATCACCGCGACGCTACGTTCGGCAGCGACATCGTAGGCCCACGATGAAATCGTGACGGGTCGATTCGGCGTCGTATCGTCAAATCCCAATTCCAGCAAGATGCCCGTTTTGATCCCGGCCAGGGTTGGATTGCTGCTGCGATAAAGCAGGCGGATGCCTGCACTGCGCATCTTGTCGTCGTCGAAGAAGGTGTCGCGTTCAACCCGCTCGATACCGGGAATACGAATCTGGCCGCACAACCAATCGTAGAAGCCACGCCGCGAGGCGATGTGTGCCGGCTTGTCCTGGTTGCGCCCGACCTTGACTTCTGGATTACCGGGTGGCTCGACCCGGATATCGATATCTTCGGAAAAACGGCGGATGATGCCAAAGCCTTTCGAGAGCGAAGTTCCCCCTTTCAATTCAAAACGAAATCCCTGTGCCTGCAACCCCCACAGGCAATGCATGATCCAGTAATCCTTCTCGACCAGCGTCGGATCGATACCGCGCTGCTCGGCCACGATGGCGATCAACTGACCAAAGTCGCGGCGCTCGTGCAAAAACTCAGTCATGCAGCCATCCCGCCATCCGTTTTTTGGTCGCCATCGAACCGTAGCTGGCCAAGGCCCGCAACAAATGCAGACGATCGAATTGCACCGCCTTGCTCTGCGCTTCTGCGAGCACCAGCAGCTTGTCCTCGGCCAGTTCGTCGAGGTTGTTGAGCATGTCCACGAACAAGAACTCCGGCGTGAGCTTCTTGGGGAAACGCGGCTTGACCCGGCAGTCGAACTGGCGATTACCCAGTGCAAACACGCCGTGCCGCTTGTGGTTGTAGACCAAGGTACGGTTGTAGAGTTGGGTGGTACCCAGTCCGAGCGTGTTGTAGGCGGATGGCGAAAAGACCAGAAAATCCTTGTCGCGCAGGAAGGCCTCGACCAGTTCGTGATCGTCAGGCGGCACGGCGCCGAAGGTCGATTGACGCGGCGCGTAGTACAAGCCTTGCGCCAGCTTCTTCAATTGCCCGCCCGCAACCAATTCGCGCAGATGACGATCAACCGCGTTCGAGACCCGAGCCAGGTCTTCGCGTCGGTACACCCGGCCCGCGCGCAAAGCGCTGGCCAGATCGGCAGAACCACCCTTCGCGGTGGGTTGATGATGATGCAAGCTGGTTGGCAAGATTATTTCTCATTGAAATTTCATGCAAATGATAACACAAAACCGCTTTAGGCCCAGGTTTCTATTTTGGCCCGTCTGCTCCCCAAGCGGCTCCCTCCTGTCCATCCCGCCTTGACGTCCAGTAAAGGCTGCGCGCTGTGCTTGCCTCTAGGAGCCTGTCGGACTTAAAGGAAATCGGCTGCAAAAGAGGCTGAGCGGTCCATATTTCGCCGCTTTCTTAGGCAATAGAACGACTATTGCCCGGCGAAATCGTCAAAATCTGTCCTCGCTCAGCCTCTTTTTCGCTGCGATTCTTTAAGTCCGACAGGCTCCTAGGCCACCCGGTCGTGGCAGGGCATAAAAAAGGAGCGACCCGCCGCTCCTTTTTGCTTTGCCGCTTAGGAACTCATTCCGCCACAGGAGCCACTTGCTCACGGCGCTTGAGTTTTTCCTTGATCCGCGCAGACTTTCCGGAACGATCGCGCAGGTAATACAGTTTCGCGCGACGCACATCACCGCGACGCTTGACTTCGATGCTGTCGATGAGGGGCGAATAGGTTTGGAATGTGCGTTCCACGCCTTCGCCGGAGGAAATTTTGCGCACGATGAACGACGAGTTCAAGCTGCGGTTGCGCTTCGCGATGACCACGCCCTCGTAAGCCTGCACGCGCTTACGTTCACCCTCCACTACTTTGACGTTGACGATCACTGTGTCGCCGGGGGCGAAGTCGGGGATTTTTGCGCCGAGACGAGCAATTTCTTCGTGCTCGAGTTGCTGGATGATATCCATGTAAAACTCCTAACTTTAAGTTAACTTTCACCCAGCGCATGAGCTTGGTCATGATGGGCGCGTTTTGTATTGACTACTGTTCCTGCTTAAATTCTTCCAGCAACTTTGCTTCTACTTTCGTCAGCGAGTAATTCGCTAACAGGTCGGGCCGCCGTTGCCACGTTCGGCCTAACGCCTGTTTCTTGCGCCAGCGTTCGATGTCCGCGTGGTGGCCGGACATTAACACGGCCGGCACGTCCAAACCTTCGTACACTTCCGGCCGCGTGTAATGCGGGCAATCCAACAGGCCATGTACGAACGAATCTTGCTTGGCCGAATCCGCATCGTGCAACACGCCGGGCAATTGCCGCACGATTGCATCGATGATCGTCATGGCCGGTAATTCACCACCGGACAACACAAAATCACCGACAGATATTTCGCGATCCACTTCGCGCTGCACCAGTCGCTCGTCAATCGCTTCGTAGCGGCCCGCGAGCAAAATCACGCCTGCTTCGCCCGCCAACTGCATCACCATGGTGTGATGCAGTCGCTCACCCTGGGGAGACAGGCTGATCACCGTTGGCTTAGCGATTCCGGCGGCGTTTTGTCTTGCCTTCGCCGCATGAATCGCTTTGCCCAGCGGTTCGGCTAACATCACCATGCCGGGCCCGCCACCGTAGGGACGGTCATCGACCGTCCGGTAATTATTCTCAGTGAAATCGCGCGGATTCCACGTGTGCAACTCGAACCGCTTTTCTTCAAACGCCCGCCGTGTGATGCCGTAGTGCGTCACGGCTGCAAACATCGGCGGAAACAGCGTGATGACGTCGAACTGCAACTCAGTAATCCAAATCCCAGTCGACCGTGACGCGTTTGCCATCCATGTCGACTTCAACAATCAATGCCGCGGGAATCAAATGTTCCGCCTCGCCTTTGACTACCAGCACATCCGCCGCACTGGTTTCAAGCAACCCATCCAACATGCCCAGCTTGGTTTGTTGCGGCGTTTCCACGCTGAAACCGATTAAGTCGGCCCAGTAAAATTCATCTTCATCAAGCTGTGGCAGCGCTGAACGCGATACGGCAATCGGTGTATTGCTGAGTGACTCCGCTTGGGTTCGGTCGCCAATTTCGGCGAGCAGGGCGGTCAAACCTTTGCTTCCCACGGATGAATCTTGAAGCTGAAACATTTGCCAGCCCGACGCCAATTGCAACCACCAGTGCGAATAATTCGCGAGGGCATCGATCTCGTCTGTGAAGGAGCGAATGCGCAACCAACCCTTGATGCCGAACGGAGCGATCACTTGCCCCATTACCACCAGATCATCCGGCGGTGTCTGCTGCTTAGACAGTGGCGATAGCTTGGCCGCCACGCTTAATCAGCTTCACCACGGCATCGGAGGCGATGGCGCCCTTGCTCTGCCAATAGGTGACGCGATCAAGGCTGATGCGCAGTTGATCCGGCCCGGCTTTGAGCATCGGGTTATAAAAGCCGAGGCGCTCGATAAAGCGGCCATCGCGACGATTACGCGAATCGGCGACAACGATATTATGAAACGGGCGGTTTTTAGAGCCACCGCGAGCCAAACGAATAACCACCATAAATTCTGCCCTGACGAAAACACGGAAAAGTCCGCGATTTTAAGCTATTTCGGGGGTGAAGGGCAACCTGGTTTGGATTTGCCTAGTTTTGCGCGGCCTGCTGTTTTGGGCGCGTGCCGATGTTAACCTCGACAGTCATGGCTTTTTGCGTACGGATAACTTTTATTTTCGCGGATTTACCCGGCGGCAGATCGGAGATCAAATTCAGCAGTTCGGACGAGTCTGTTACCTGTTTACCGGCGATATCGACCACCACGTCGCCGGGATGAATATCCGCTTTGTCCGCCGGTGCGTCGCGCAGCACACCGGCAATGAGGGCGCCCTGCTGTGTGCCAAGGTTGAAGGATTCTGCCAATTCCGGCGTCACATCTTGCACTTCCACGCCAATCCAGCCGCGCGTGACCACGCCTTTCTGGATGATCTGCTCCATGATTTTCTTCGCCAGACTAACCGGGATGGTGAAGCCGATGCCTTGATTACCGCCGCTGCGCGAATAGATTGCGCTGTTGATGCCGATCAGATTTCCCGACACGTCGATCAGCGCGCCGCCGGAGTTACCGGGATTAATCGCGGCGTCGGTTTGGATAAAATTCTCGAACGTATTGATGCCTAGGTGGCTGCGACCCACGGCGCTGACGATGCCCATGGTGACGGTTTGGCCAACGCCAAACGGATTGCCAATGGCCAGAACCACGTCACCAATTTTGATGTTTTCCGAGCTGCCGAAAGTCATTGCCGGCAAGTTTTTCAGATCAATTCGCAACACCGCCAGATCGGTTTCCGGATCCGCTCCGACCAGCTTGGCGGGTACATTGCGACCATCGGCCAGCGCCACTTGAATTTCGTCGGCCGATTCCACGACATGATGATTAGTAAGGATAAATCCTTGCTGACTGACAATCACGCCTGAGCCCAGGCTGGATTGTTGGTGGCGCTCCTCGTCATCGAAGCGATCGCCAAAAAAGCGCCGGAACAATGGGTCGTCCATGAAGGGCTGACGGCGATTTTTGACCTCTTTGCTGGAAAATATATTGACCACCGCGGGCATCGCCTGTTTCGCCGCGCCGCTGAAACTGATTGCCGGGGTTAGTCGGGCCAGGTTGTTCGGTGCTTGGTTGATGGTGACGACTTCGCTGGAGCCGCCGCCACTAAGGCGCGCAAACCATTCCGGATGAATCACGCCGGCGGCCAGCAGCGCACCAAGCGTGATCGCGGCGCTCTGCGCGAAAAGTAGCCAAAGTTTACGCATTGGGATGAGATTTTAAGACGTGCAGCTGATTAGGAATAATGGAGTACCGGTCAGTGATTGATCGCAACTTTAGCACGTTTTGGAACGAATCAAAATCACACAATATGCGCCTGAGACCGGCTACAAAAAAAACAGCTCTCGCGAGCCGCTTTTTGCCGAAAGCCGGAATTAACGTTTCAGCGCATCACGAATTTCGCGCAGTAAGGAAGTGTCTTCCGGTGTGGGCGGCGCCGGCGCCGGCGGCGCGGCGTTTTTCATGTTGTTCATAGCGCGCACCAGCATGAAAATGATAAACGCGAGGATAATAAAGTTGATCAAAATCGTGATGAAATTCCCGTACGCCATGGTCGGGATATTGGCTTTCTTTAAATCTGCCAGCTCTGTGAGGTTATTCGGATTACTTCCTAGTACGACAACAAGATTCGAGAAATCGACGTTTCCGAACATGCCCACGATCGGCATGATAATGTCATTTACCAATGAATCAACGATTTTTCCAAAAGCCGCGCCGATAATCACACCGACGGCCAGATCCATCACGTTGCCTCTTATCGCGAACGCCTTAAATTCGCTCATCATCCCCATCGTAACTACCTCCTTAAGTTATTGATACTACAACTATTTCAAAGACTTCGACCGGCGCGGTAGATATACGCACCAATGACACGAAGCGTCAACCGAAAATGCCCAAAAGTGCAAAGGGGCTTTAAGTTTGTTGCGCCAATAGGTTAAAATGTAAGTCTTTTTCCCTATTTTAAGGTAATTCGCGCATGGCTGGAGATTCGGCAGATCCCAAAAAACGACGCTTTTTGGTCAAGGCAACGTCGGCGGTAGGCGCTATCGGCGCCGTGGCAGCCGTCAGCCCCTTTGTATTCAGCATGTTCCCCAGCGAGCGGGCGAAGGCCGCCGGCGCGCCCATTGAAGTGGATATTTCCAAGCTCGAACCCGGCATGTTGCTTACCGTCGAATGGCGCGGCAAGCCGGTTTGGATCGTGAATCGCACCAAGGAAATGTTGGATCAGCTAAACGCCAGCGGCGATCACCTGGCGGATGCGATATCCGACTCGAGTAGCCAACCCGACTACGCCAAGAACCCCACGCGGGCGCGCAAAGAACACGAGAACATTTTGGTCGCCGAAGGCGTGTGCACCCATCTTGGTTGCTCTCCAACCTTCCGCAAAGAAGTGGGCCCCGCCGACCTGGGCGCCGATTGGAAAGGCGGGTTTTACTGCCCTTGCCACGGTTCTAAGTTCGATCTGGCGGCGCGTGTGTATAAAGGTGTGCCCGCCCCCATCAATCTCAAGGTTCCACCTTATATGTATTTAAGCGACACGCGCCTAGTCATCGGCGACGACAGCCAAGCGAAGGGAGCCTAAGCCATGGCCACCAATAATAGCGGCGGCTTCATGGCTTGGATCGACGAGCGTTTCCCGTTCACGGAAACGATGAAGAAGCACATCACCGAATACTATGCGCCGAAGAACTTCAATTTTTGGTATTACTTCGGCTCGCTGGCGATGTTGGTATTAGTGCTGCAAATCGTCACCGGCATATTCCTAACCATGAACTATAAGCCGGACGCGAAGCAAGCGTTTGCGTCGGTTGAATACATCATGCGCGACGTCGATTGGGGCTGGCTGATCCGCTACCTGCATTCCACCGGCGCATCGATGTTCTTCGTCGTGGTGTATCTGCACATGCTGCGTGGCATTATGTACGGTTCTTATCGCAAGCCGCGCGAATTGCTATGGATTTTTGGCATGGTGATTTACGTGTTGTTAATGGCGGAAGCGTTCTTTGGTTACCTCTTACCCTGGGGCCAGATGTCCTACTGGGGTGCACAGGTGATCGTCAATTTGTTTGCCGCTGTCCCGTTTGGTATTGGCGAGCCCTTGGCGCAGTGGATACGCGGCGACTTTGTCATCTCCGATGTCACCTTGAATCGTTTTTTTGCGTTCCATGTCATTGCATTGCCACTCGCCTTGGTGGGGCTGGTGTTCTTGCACATTGTCTCGTTGCACCAGGTGGGTTCCAACAACCCGGACGGTATCGAGATCAAGAAAAACAAAGATCCCAAGACCGGTTTGCCGTTGGACGGCATCCCGTTCCATCCCTATTACACGGTCAAGGATTTGGTCGGTACGGTCGGGTTCCTGGCGATCTTCTCGGCGATTCTGTTCTTCGCGCCGGATATGGGCGGTTATTTCTTGGAGTACAACAACTTTGTCCCCGCCGATTCCTTAAAGACCCCGGAACACATCGCGCCCGTTTGGTACTTCACGCCTTTCTACGCCATGTTGCGCGCGGTACCGCCGATGTTCGGATCGCAATTCCCGGGCGTTTTGGTGATGGGTGTCGCGGTCGTGATCTTCTTCGTCTTGCCGTGGTTGGACAAAGGCGTTGTGAAGTCGATTCGCTATCGCGGCTCGCTATATAAAGGTTGGCTCGCGGCGTTTATCGTGTCGTTCGTCATTCTCGGTATCTGTGGTGTGCTGCCGACCAGCGTCTGGGGCCAATTCGGAAAAGAATTACCGATCATTGGCGGTGTCGATGTGGCTACCCTCGTCGCCCGCATCTTCACCACCGTTTACCTCGCGTTTTTCTTCCTCATGCCGTGGTACACCAAACGAGATAAAACCAAACCGGAACCGGAGCGGGTGACCTGATGCGTAAACTATTGCTAACCTTTTTGTGGGTTCCCGCGTTCGCGTTCGCGAATACCGCGATCGAGCTGGATCACGCGCCGATTAATTGGCGCGACAAAGCATCGTTGCAACGCGGCGCGAAAAATTTCGTCAACTATTGCTTGAGTTGCCACAGCGCGAACTACATGCGCTACAGCCGCTTGCAAGACTTGGCGCTGAGCGAGGATCAGATTAGGGATAACTTGATACTGACTGGCGTGAAAGTCGGTGAAACGATGTCTATCGCGCTTAAGCCGGCCGATGCCAAAGCCTGGTTCGGCGCGCCGCCGCCCGATCTCACCGTGATTGGGCGCTCGCGCGGCGCGGATTGGCTTTACTCCTACCTGCGCGGTTTTTATCGCGACGATTCCAAACCGACCGGTTGGAATAACACCGTGTTTCCGCAAGTTGGCATGCCTCATGTGTTGTACGAACTGCAAGGCAAGCAAGTCATGGTCACGGAAAAATCCGAGCACGGCGAGAAGCACAAACTACGTTTGGACATGCCAGGCACATTGACGCCCCTTCAATACGATCAATTCGTCGCCGACCTGGTGAACTATCTCGATTACATGGGCGAGCCGCACAAGGCAAAGCGCATCCAGACGGGCATCATTGTGATGTTCTTTCTCGCACTGTTGTTCCCGCTCGCCGTGATGCTGAAAAAAGAATATTGGAAAGATGTGAAGTAACCGGCCCAAGGCCCGCGCAAGCGCAGCCACAAGCCTTTTCGGGACTAGAAAAACTATGATGATTTTGTACTCAGGCACCACCGACCCTTTTAGCCAGCGCTGCCGTTTTGTGCTGTTTGAAAAAGGAATGGATTTTCAGATTATCGATGTCGATTTGTACAATAAGCCGGAAGACATCGCGGTGATGAATCCCTACAACCAAGTGCCGATTTTGGTCGAGCGCGATCTCGTTTTGTACGAGTCCAACATCATCAACGAATATATCGACGAGCGTTTCCCCCATCCGCAGTTGATGCCGGCGGATCCGATCATGCGTGCGCGCGCGCGGCTGTTTCTCTTTCGTTTCGAGAAAGAACTGTTCAGCCAGATCGATAATTTGGACAGCGCCAGCCAACAGAAATCCGACAAGGCACGCCAGATTATTCGCGATAATTTGGTACAGATCGCGCCGGTATTCACCAAACAAAAATTCATGCTCGGCGACGAATTTTCCATGCTCGATGTCGCTATCGCGCCGCTCCTGTGGCGCTTGGAGCACTACCAAATCACCATGCCCAAGCAAGCCGTGCCGTTGCTGAAATATGCCGAGCGCATGTTCACCCGCCAAGGGTTTATCGATGCCATGACGCCCTCTGAAAAGGCGATGCGCAAGTGACCGCTGAAATCAGCACCAAGCCCTATCTCATCCGCGCCATTTACGAATGGTGCGTGGACTGCGGCTACACGCCTTACCTGAGCGTGGTGGTGTCTGATGCTTGTCGGGTGCCGATGGAATTTGTTAGTAATAACGAAATCGTCCTCAACGTTAATCCGTCGGCCACGCGAAATCTAAAAATCGATAACGACTGCGTGCATTTCTCCGCCCGCTTCAACGGCGTGTCGCGTGAAATCTCGGTGCCGATTAGCGCCATCGCCGGAATTTTCGCGCGAGAGAACAGCGAAGGACTGCTATTCAAAGTCGAAACCGAAACGCCGGCGCCGGTCGAAGCCGCGGTGGCAGCCGAAGCAGAAGAAAAAAGTAAATCCGCCATCGCGACGCGTGAACGCAATCACCTCAAAGTAGTAAAATAGGTTTCGATCGTTGCGGCGGCATCGCCAGGAACCGCTTGGATACTGGATCACGGCATGGCATAGCCTGACAGGCGCGCTGCTGTTGCCGTCCAGGCCATGCATTTTTAGAACTTTTATCACCCGTGGCGCCTCCAAGCCATATCAAAACGCCGGCATAGCTCAGTTGGTAGAGCAGTTGATTTGTAATCAGAAGGTCGCGGGTTCGATTCCTGCTGCCGGCACCATTAAGCTAAACAAGTAACGTAAATTGACGCCGCAATAGGGTGCGCAATATCATCATCTAAATCACTACCTCCAGAGAGAGAATATGGCAATCTTGAACGTGAACGGTAAGGACGTAAATGTGGATGTCGAAGCCGACATGCCACTATTGTGGGTGTTGCGTGACGAACTGGGTTTGCGCGGGACAAAGTACGGTTGCGGCATCGCTGCGTGCGGTGCGTGTACCGTGCATATGGATGGCCAACCAGTGCGGGCTTGCGTGATGCCCCTATCCGCCGTCGAGGGCAAAAAAATCACCACCATTGAAGCGTTATCAAAAGACGGTTCCCATCCGGTGCAAAAAGCCTGGGTGCAATTGCAAGTTCCCCAGTGCGGTTATTGCCAGAGCGGACAAATCATGGCCGCCGCGGCGCTGCTCAACACAAATAAAAAGCCGAGTGATGCCGACATTGAAAATGCGATGACCAACATCTGCCGTTGCGGAACCTACGTGCGCATCCGCGAAGCCATTCATCTTGCCGCGAAATCGATGTGAGAAAGGAGCCGACCATGACAATATTGGTAAATACCGATCGCCGTAGTTTCCTGATTAAATCCGCCGCCGTCACCGGGGGGCTGATGATTGGCGTGCGCATGCCGCAATTTGCTCATGCCGCCGAGACCCAAGGCCCCGAAGTCACCCACTGGATTGTGATCGAGCCGGATGATACGGTCATCATTCGTATAGCCCGCTCCGAAATGGGGCAGGGCAGTTTCACCGGCCTGCCGATGCTGATCGCCGAGGAATTGGCATGTGATTGGAGCAAAGTCCGCCCCGAATACGCGTCCGTGAACGAACACGTCAAACGCGCTCGGGTGTTTGGTTCCATGAGCACCGGCGGCAGCCGCGCCATCCGAGATTCAAATGAGTATCTGCGCAAAGCTGGCGCTGCCGCGCGCGAGATGTTGGTCACGGCGGCAGCGAAAGAGTGGGGCGTCCCCGCCGCGGAATTGACGGTTGCAAATAGCGTCATTACCCACAAGGCAAGCAATCGCACGACGACTTTCGGCAAGATGGCGCCCGCCGCGTCCAAGCTCGAGGTGCCGAAGGAGCCCAAGCTCAAGGATCCCAAAGACTGGAAGCTGATCGGCACCTCGCCGCCGCGTTTCGATATCCCCGACAAGACCCTGGGCAAGCCGGTATTCGCCGCCGATGTGAGTTTGCCCGGCATGCTGCACGCGTCGATCGCGCAAGTGCCGGTGTTTGGCGGCAAACTGAAAAGCTTTGACGAGTCCAAAATAAAAGGCATGCGCGGCGTGAAAAAAATCGTCGCTGCCGAGGACTGGGTTGCCGTCGTCGCCGACAATTGGTGGCGCGCCGATCAGGCGTTGAAAGCGATGCCCATCGAATGGGACGCAGGTGATAACGGCAAAGTGTCGAGCGAATCGATCATGCAATTCATTCGCACGGGCTTGGACGCGAAAGACGTGCCTGTCGCGCGTAAGGATGGCGACTATGCCAAGGCGATCGAGTCCGCCACGAAGGTGTTCGAAGCGGAGTATCACGCACCGTTTTTGAATCACGCCACCATGGAGCCGCAAACGGCAACAGCGTTGTTAAATGCCGATAGTCTCGAAGTCTGGGTCGGGACTCAGAATGGTGAATCCACCATCGCCGCCGCTTCGGAGACCGCGAGCATTCCGCTGGAGAAAGTGATCGTTCACAAAATGCACGCCGGTGGTGGATTTGGCCGCCGCGGCCTGCATCAGGAATACACCAAGCAAGCGGTAGTGATCGCCATGGCCATGCCGGGCACGCCGGTACGTCTACAATGGTCGCGGGAAGAGGATATGCAACACGGCCGCTACCGCCCGGTTTCGGTGGTCAAGCTCAAAGCGGGGCTGGATAAGGACGGTAACTGGATCGCCTGGAACATTCGCCAGGCCGAGCAATCGGTCGCTGCGGGCGCCTTGCCGCAGTTCCTGAAAGACGGTATCGATCAGGTCGGCGTGCGCGTATTCCAGGACGCGCCCTATAGCGTGCCCAACATCTATCACGATTACGCCATGCGCAACACCCACGTGCCGATCGGTCCATGGCGGGCTGTCGCGCACACGCAAAACCCGTTTTTCCGTGAGAGCTTTGTCGACGAACTGGCGCTCGAAGTGAAGAAAGATCCTGTCGAATTTCGCCGAGCGTTACTGTCGAAAAAGCCAAAAGATCTCGGTGTGCTCGACGCGGTCGCCAAAGCGGTGGGCTGGGGAACACCAACGGCGAAAGGACTATTTCGCGGTATCGCGCTGGCCGATTCTTACGGCAGTTTTTCTGCCGCCGCCGTTGAGTTATCAGTCAACGATAAGAATGTCATCGACGTCAAAAGGGTTATCGTCGCGCTGGATTCCGGTTACATCGTGCATCGCGACGCGGTGGTGGCGCAAATCGAAAGCGGTGTGATCTGGGGCCTCGGCTCGTCGATGTACGAGGAAATCACCATTAAAGATGGGCGCGTAGTGCAGAGTAATTTCGGTGATTACCCCATGTTGACGTTGGCGCAAACACCAAAGATCGAAGCGGTGATCGTGCCTACCGGCGGCTTCTGGGGCGGCGTCGGCGAGCCACCTATCGCCGCGGTAATTCCGGCGCTGTGTAATGCGATCTTTGCGGCGACCGGCAAACGCGTGCGGTCGTTGCCACTGAAGAATCATGGATTTTCCTACGCCTGATGAAGGGCGGCGTCGCTTGCTGCAGGCAAGCGGCGCCGCGTTGGCCCTGTGGTACGTGCCAGCAATCGCCACGCCGGAAAATCTCGCTGCGGCAATCAAGCGCGCCTACGGCGAGCGGCGTATCCAGCCCGGTCGCGTGAAAATTGAGATTCCGCAGATTGCCGAGAATGGCAACGTCGTGCCCGTGACGATCACGGTCGAAAGCCCCATGACTGCAGACGATTACGTGAAACGGATAAATCTTTTTTCCGAACACAATCCGCTGCCCGATATCATCGAATTCGATCTCGGGCCCGCCAACGGCAAAGCACGCGTGTCGACGCGCATAAGGCTTGCGAAATCCCAAAATGTCCTCGTCGTCGCAGCCTTAAATGACGATACATTATGGTCGGCCCAAGCGCTCATCGAAGTGACGGTAAGCGGCTGTGGCTAATCTAAAAGTTCGTGTCCCAAAAACGGCAGCGCGCGGACAGATCATCGAGGTTTTCGCACTCGCCGTTCATCCGATGGAATCCGGTTTTCGGCTGGACAATGTCGGAAAAGCGATTCCGCGCCACATTATCGAAACATTCACTTGCACCTATGGCGGCAAAGAAGTATTTCGCGCGAAATTACATCCGGCGGTCACGGCGAATCCGTATTTCGCATTTCATCTTCTCGCCAGCGAAACCGCCGAGCTGGTGTTCGCCTGGCGCGACGACAAAGGGACTACCGGTGAGGAGCGGGCTTCTCTGACAGTCACGTAAGCTCCGGTGGTGTTACCGTCTTACGTTAACGCATGTTGCCATCCGCGATCTGTTTTCAGCAGTTCGGATTTGTACACAGAAATATCGAGTGTGGAGAGTGATCGTTCTCTCTTTTCTCAAGGGCGGCTGGGACGGGGTAGCCCGAGGCTAGCCACTCGCCTAGGGCCAGAGATTTTGCTACGGAAATATTTTCGCTGTCGTGAATAACAAGCACAGCAAAATCCCCTTCAGTCCCCCATTTCAAAAAGGGGAGGCAGCGGCAGCGGGGGAGCGGCGATCCGGGCGCGGCGGCGCAATCCATGAATGGCTCGTAATGTGAAGATACTTTGGGTTTAATAGGTAAAAAATAAATGGCTCAATCGTTTGCATGGGATCGGCCCCATTCATTACGCGGAACGCCGGTGATGGCCGCCAACGTTGTCGCCGCATCGCAGCCGCTGGCGGCCCAGGCCGGGCTGGCGATGTTAGCGAAAGGCGGTAGTGCGGCCGACGCTGCGATTGCCGCTGCCGCGGTGCTGATGGTGGTGGAGCCGGTGAGTTCCGGTCTTGGCGCGGACGCGTTTGCGCTGGTTTCGAGTCGTGGCGAAATTGTTGGTTTGAACGCCAGCGGACGCACGCCGGCGGTTCCGGCAGCGGGATTCAATGGTGGAAAAATTTCCGATTTTGGTTGGCCGAGCGTGACGATTCCTGGTGCAGTGTCCGGTTGGGTCAGTTTGTCGGAGCGGTTCGGCAAACTGCCATTCGCTGAGTTGTTCGAGCCGGCCATTGGCTATGCGGAAAAAGGTTTTTTGGTGACGCCCATGGTCGCGCGGATTTGGCGTGGGCTCAAGGTGCAGTACCTAAAGTTTCCTGACGCGTTGGCATGTTTTTATTGCAACGGCGCCAGTCCGGCGCCGGGAACCCGCGCGGCGCTGCCGTTGCTGGCGGAAAGCCTACGAAAAATCGCAGCCACCAAGGGGGATGCGATTTATCGCGGCGAGTTGGCCGAACGTATTGCGGCCTATGCCAAAACCGCGGGTGGTCATCTGACTGCGGACGATCTGGCTGCGCATCGTGGGCAGTGGGTAACGCCGTTGCGCGTGAATTATCGCGGCGCAACTCTGTATGAAATGCCACCGAATAGTCAGGGTATCGCGGCGCTGATCGCGATGGCATTACTTGAGAATTTAAATTTATCGCAATACCAGGTCGATTCCGCCGACTCAATTCACCTACAAATCGAAGCGATGCGGTTGGCCTTCGCCGAGACCTATACGCACATCGCCGACCCCGACGCGATGGCGACTAGTGTTGACGAGTTGCTGTCAACTGCGCGCCTGGCCGCGCTTGCCAAGAAAATTTCTATCACAGAAGCGCGATTTCCAGGCGCCGAAACGAATCGTAGTGGCGGCACCACCTATCTGACGGCAGCCGATCGTGAAGGCATGGTTGTTTCCTACATTCAATCCAGCGGTCTAGGATTTGGCTCGGGCCTGGTCGTACCCGGAACCGGCATCGCGCTGCAGAGCCGCGCTAGCGCATTTCATCCGAATCCTCAGCACGTGAATGCTTATGCGCCGAACAAACGCCCATTCCATACCAACTGCCCTGCATTGTTAGTTCGCGAAGATGGCTCGGTGATGAGTTTTGGTTTGATGGGTTGGAGCGTGCAGCCGCAGGCCCATGTTCAATTCGTTACGCGCGCGGTTGATGGAAAGCAGACCGCTCAGGCCATTTTAGACGCGCCGCGTTGGCGCCTTGCGGTCGAAGAATCTGCGATCGTACTAGAACCGGATCTTGCGGCACGCATCGGCGCCGATCTTGAACATCGCGGCCACACGCTTATTTCAACCGAGCGATTCACGCCGGCGAGCACGCCGTTCGGCAGCTATTTGATGTTCGGCGGCGCAAATTTGATCGAACAAGTCAGGGACGGTTATATCGCCGCATCGGATCCACGGCGAGATGGCGCGGCAGTTGGATTCTAATACCCTTGATAGACGAACTTGAAGTGATCGCCGGCGAACAGAATGACCAGTGCCAATGCGAAACCCAGTATCACGGCGCGTAGCCAAGGGTTTTTCCAATGAATGGTGATTTTCATCCAAGCAGACCGAAGGATAAAAATTTAAGATAAATCCTCAGACCGAGGCTGACGTTATCCGCGTGCCAGGTCAATGCAAATCCTAATACGACGTAGAACCAAGTCGTGACCGTCGCGATCGCTCGCCATAGGTGGGTCGTTCTTAACTGTGTGAGCCAGGGATAACTCGGCGCATTGCGTTGAAACCGCGCCAAGCAAACTAGTCCGATTCCGTGATGCACGCCCCACAGTAGCCAGCCTGGATTAATCCCGTGCCACGCCGCACTGGCGATCATCGTTACGAGCAAGGGTAGAATGGTATTTCGATACTTAGCCAGCATCGGGAAGTAGACATAGTCGCGTAGGAAACTCGATAGACTGATGTGCCAGCTGCGCCAAAACTCCGCGAGATTCGAACGTAGCAACGGGAAATTGAAATTGGCAATGAGTTCGATGCCAAACAGGCGCGCCGTGCCACGCGCCATGTCGGTATAGCCCGCGAATTCAAAATACACGTAGAGAAATTTCACCGTACACGCAAAAACAAGTGCAAACCACGTGATATTGGCGAAGCCGGTTTGCGTTAAAGTCTCCGGCGGGAGCGCAGCCGCAATGAGTCCATCCGCTATGACGAACTTTTTTAGCGCACCGCCAATAAGTCGTTCCGCCGCGGCGCCGAAATGATCCCAACCCAGTCTCGCCTGCGCGACTTGGTTGATGAACTTGGGATATCGCTCAAGCGGTCCGGCGACTAACGATGGAAAAAATAATATAAAAGCGACGTAGCTTACAAAGTCGGCTCGCTTGATTCCGCCGCGATAAGATTCAAAGACGAAATGCGATTGCCTTAGCGCAAAAAAACCTAAACTCACGGGAATGAGCCAAGATAAGTTTTTGAATGAATAGATGAGTGCGTTGCCAATGAGCGGTATAAGAAATACAGAAAATGGAATGCACAAGCCCAGGAGCATGAGTGCTGATGATCGATTTTGCGCTAATTTTTTGCTAAGGCCATAGGTCAAGATTACCAACGTGGCCATGCTGACAATAAACACGAAAGCGATTTGATTTTGCAGATTCTCGTGAAGCAGATACGCGAATACCCCAAAGCTGCCGATGGAGATTACATAGAAGCGTGCTTGCAAGCGATTGCCGATCGACCAGTAGATGAAAACCGCGATAGCCAAACATACGAAATAGAAGGGCGACTGAATTAGCATGGCTGTCCTAGCGAGATTTTCCGCGCCCCTGTCGAGCTAACCACGTCGCTAGTGCTTTCGACCATTTCAATCGACCGGATTCGTTTACGTGCGTCAGGTCGCGAAAATCCGCGGGTTCCCAGGCGATGCTGTGATTAAGATCTAACAGATCAAATTGATGAGTCCTTTGGAGCGCCTCAAGCATCTCGTTAAAAATGCGAAACTCGTTTGGAAATAGTTCCAGCATTTCTCTGCTAAGTTCCGGCGGGGTGGCAATTACCAAACGGCACTTGCGTTCATCCAAAAACTTTGCAAGAACGTCTAATGTGTTTGCCACGTAGGTCAAATTAGTCGAGTGATTTTGCTTAAGGTCAGCCTTGAACGCTTCAATTTGGCGTTGCTTGACGGCCGGGTCAAAAGGCCGGTTACCCACATTCAAGTGGGGCGCATAGTTCGGGGCCGGTTGTGCGTATACATTTTCCGCGATCCAATACTTCAGCCGATAGTTTAGGTAACGATAAAATTCTTGCCGTTTCGCCCGGGCGTGATACAAAAGGCGACTATCGAGCCTGTTCCAGTGGGACGGGAAGATGCCGCGTTGCGAGTATTTTTTTATCAAATTCTCCGGCGGTCGCATGAATCCACCGTGCTCAATGGCATTGAAGAGCGTAGATTGCTTTAGCGAGAGTGCTGAAATTAAAACAACGAAAAGTTGACCTTCCCTTGGCGGAATCGCCTCTGTAACCAATAAAGTTTCAATCGGCGACTGCGCGCCGGTCGCGAGATTTACCGCTGAAGTGAGTGACGAATTTTGCCGCGCCAATAGTGCGTTAAATTCGTCGTCGATCACCAGCGCTTCCCGCGCCGATGAGGTTCCGAGTATAACGACGTTGGCCTGTGCGGCATCGCCGGACAAAACCTTCCCCATCACGTAGACTTGATCATCTTTCCTGGTGTCGTGCATAGTCTTCCAGAAGCGGCGATCCGAACCCGCACTTTGAGCGCGGAATTCTCCGGCTAAGGCGAGGGAAAGCAGCAAGCCGGCGATGATCGCCGCCGACAGTAGCACAGGAAACGAAACCACGGTCGAGTTAATCTCGATTTGGGTTGCGACCGGTCGTGAGTTTTTAGATTTTTCCGGCGAGCTTATTCTGAACATATCCAGCCACGGATGCCATCGAGTCGAAATTGTCCATACTCAAATCGGTTGGATCAACTTGAATGCCAAAATAAGATTCTACGAACTGAATTATTTCAACGATGTTAAGCGAGTCGACAAGCCCAGATGAAAACAATCGATCCTCAGGTGTGAAGTCATCTAGCGGAAAAGAACTGAGCGATTGAAGCTTGTGCGTCAACGCGGCGTAGAATTCCAGCTTGTTCATTCGGTGTTACCTACCGGCCAGGATCGGTGGCCGCCATTGTTGTTATATATACGAGGTTTTTGTTGAAAGTATGATGCGTAGTCATTTTCACAGGAGCCAGTCTGAAAGGCAAGCGGGGCTTGCCTTTCAGCGCATGCATAGCCAGGAGGCAAGCTGGGTGCGGCTTCTGGCATAGGGCTTCGCCAATGGCGCTCTGGGCGAACAACGCAGAATTTCAGCTTTCAATGCACGATTCTGGCCTATGGTATGCCACAAGGCAAGCCTAATGCGCCGCAAGGCATGGCCCGCGTCAGAATCCCTAGGTGGACGAACGCGACTTCTGTTGCGTAAGTCGCCTCCACGCAAGCATCAATACTTCGCAGGCGCGGGCAATCTCTTCCGGCGTTGAGTATCGGCCGACGGAGAGGCGCACCGCGCCCATCGCGCGTGCGGGGCTGATTTCCATCGCCGCCAATACGCCACTCACTCGGTCGTTCTCGGAATGGCAGGCGGAGCCGACCGATGCGGCGACGTCATCGTCGACGGCGCGTAACAGGTCGCGTCCGCTTACGCGCGGAAATGAGACGTTGAGCGTATTGGGTAGGCGGATCGATGGATGGCCGTTGAGGCCGAGATCCGGGATGCCTTGTCGCAGAAGGCGATGCATTTCATCGCGTAAGTGTTGCAGATGCGGGGTGTCCTGCGCCGGCCGATCTGCGGCCAGGCGCGCCGCGGCGCCGATGCCCACAATCGCGGGTAGGTTTTCCGTTCCGGGGCGTAAGCCATGCTCTTGTGCGGCGCCTTGCACATCAGGCACGATTGAAGTGCCGTTACGGACGTACAGTGCGCCAACACCTTTGGTCGCATAGAATTTGTGTCCGGCGAGCGTGAGTAAATCGACGTTCAGTTCATTCACGTCGACCGCGATCTTGCCCGGAGATTGCGCAGCGTCTGTATGCATGAGCGCGCCGCGCTCGTGCGCAAGCGCGGCGATTTCCGCGATCGGCTGAATCGTCCCGACTTCGTTATTCGCATGCATGATGGAGACGAGCGCGGTGTCATCGCGCAGCGCCGCTTTGATGTCGGTGGGATCGACCCAGCCGTAGCGATCGACGGGAACTACGCTAACGTCCCAGCCGTGAGCGCGGAGCCATAGTGCCGGTTCTAGAACCGCCGGATGCTCGATGGCGGAGACGACGATGTGCCGCTTGTTCGTTCGCAGGGATTCGGCGACGCCGCGTAGCGCAAGATTATTCGCTTCGGTCGCACAGCCGGTGAAAACAATCTCCGCAGGCCGCGCGCCGATCAGCGTCGCGACATCGCCCCGCGCCCGTTCGACTGCTTCAAGGGCACGCCGACCATACCAATGGGATGAAGAGGGATTGCCGAACATTTCGTGCAGGAATGGCTGCATTGCATCGGACACTTCCGGCGCGACGGGCGTCGTCGCGTTGTAATCAAGATAGATTGGGGGCGTCACGAAATTTTCTAGTCAACGCTTCACTTGCTCAGTTGAGGGATTCGTATTCGATCGGCAGTCCACGCAAGCGCCACTCCGGCAAGCCGTCCTGAAGGCGCCGCGCTTTACGGCCTTTCTTACGCAAAAACGCGACTGCTTCGAATGCCATCAAGCAGTAAGGCCCGCGACAATAGGCGACAATTTCTCGATTGGCGGGCAGCTCATGCAGGCGCTTGTTGATTTCCGGCAGCGGGATGTTGATGGCGCCGGGAACATGGCCCGCGGCGTATTCTTGCGCCGGTCGCACATCCAACACCGTGACCAATCCTTTGCGCGCGCGCAGCAACACTTCTTCAGCCGGGACGGGCTCGAGCGAATCCTTGTCGGTTAAAAACGTTTTCACCAATCGTTCAACTTCGGCGGAATGGGTTTCGCCCACCGCGCCCAATGCGTATATGAGGCGAACCACTTCGTCGCCCGCGAGGCGGTAGTGCACGAACTGACCTTCCTTGCGCGTAGCCACAAGTCCGGCTTGGCGCAACTGCTGCAAGTGGCGCGATGTGTTGGCCACGCTGAGCTCGGTCAACTGCGCCAAGGCATCCACGCTACGCTCACCTTGCGCCAGCAATTCCAATAACTCTAGGCGCGGCCCGCTGCTCAGCGCCTGGCCGATGCGGGCGAATTGCTCAAACAACAGTGCTTTAGGTGTTTGTCTTGACAGGCTCATTGCAAGGATTATACTTTCAAATATTCAATCGATCAATTGAATGATAGATAAATTAAGAGATTATTTAAACTTGGAATATCGATAATGCTAACCCATTTTTTGCTTGCCAATGAACCCTTCGTCCGCCTAGCGGCATTCTTCCTTACGTTGGCCGCGATGGTCATATGGGAGATCCGCGCGCCGCGCCGCGCGCTGACGGCGCCCAAGGCTAGGCGATGGGCAAACAACCTCGCACTATTGCTCATCAACTCGCTCATGGTTCGGATATTATTCCCGGCGGCGGCGGTCGGCGTCGCCGCGTTTGCCGCGGCGCAACATATGGGTTTAATGCGTATTTTCGACATACCCGAGGCACTGGCCGTGGTCATTGCCGTGGTCTTGTTAGATCTTGCCATCTACTTGCAACACCTAATATTTCATGCGATACCGCTATTGTGGCGCTTGCACCGCGTGCACCACGCCGATCTCGACTTGGACGTAACCACCGGCACACGTTTTCATCCGATCGAAATTCTGCTGTCGATGGGAATCAAATTTTTGATCATCGTCACGCTCGGCCCGCCAGTGCTGGCCGTGCTGATTTTCGAAACGTTATTGAATGTCACGGCGATGTTCAACCATTCGAACATCGCAATGCCGAGCCCGATGGATCGAATCCTGCGCGGCTTGCTGGTTACGCCTGACATGCATCGGGTACACCACTCGATCGACCGCGCCGAGACCAACTCAAACTTTGGATTTTGCTTTTCGCTGTGGGATCGTCTGCTCGGCACCTACCGGCAAGCGCCGGCGCTTGGGCACGTAGCGATGGCGATTGGTATAGCTGAGCTTCGCGAGCCGAGTAAGGTTGTTGAGATCAAAGGAATGCTTTCAATTCCGTTTGGTTCGAGTGCCCATCTCGATTCGATCGGAACTCGATCGAATCGGGCTACCTAGACAAGGCCTCGAAAAAGATGCAGCGGCTCCGAATGCTTGGTTGAAGTAACGGCTACTGCAGCGTGTAGGCGATGATGTAATCGCCTAACTTCGAACCTATGCGCTTATGGCCGCCCGCGGCGATGACCAGGTACTGTTTCCCATGCAGCCGCAACTTATAGGTAATGGGACCGGCATGAAGACCGGCGGGAATATCTAACGATGCCAGCACCGCGCCCGTATTGGTGTCGTGCACGCGCGACACTAACTCTTTCGTTCCCGCATGAAAAATCAGCCCACCGGCCGTGACCAGCGGCGGGCCGAAGTTGGGCAAGCCACGCACACCCAAGCGTTTATCCTCGCCGATCGGCACCTGCCAACGAATTTCTCTGGTGTTAAGATCGACCGCATGCAGCATGCCCTACGGCGGTTTGTGGCACGGCAAATCGTTCACCATGAACGCGTCGCGCAGTTGCCCATAACGCAAGCCACTGCCCTCACGGGTTCGCGCCCACTTTAGTGCCGCGAATGTGCTGCTCATAATCTCGCCGTCGGTCTTTGCAAAATTGTCGTCGGGGAGTTTGTTAAGCCGAACCAAGTGCACGTCGTTTCGCGTCGGTACGAAATAGATGCCACTCGACGGATCGAATGCACCACCGGACCAATTGATACCGCCTGCGATTCCCGGATATAAGATCGTCCAATCCTCGCTGGGAGGCGTATACAACCCTTTGTTACGAAGTTCGCGGAATCGCTTCAAACACGCAGCATGATGCTTGGAATCGGCAGCCCACAAGTCCTTTTCCGTCAATTGTTGCGGTACCAGTGCGGGCGGCTTGCTCGGTACCGGCTGAGTCGGTGAAGTAGTCTCGCCGGGAACGTCGCTTGCGAAAACCTTGAGCACCACGAAACAAGCTAAATTGTAAATACGACTTATGGCTTATTGTGGACTAACAGAGCGCAGGCTTCAATCAAGGCTAGAACCGGCCTGATAGCATGTATGCAATGAGTTACCGAATATTTGGTGCAGGCCCTCGAATGTTTTAGTATCGCGTGTTGTAAATAATTTTTGATTCCCCAATTGCGTGACATGTAGCGAGGCGACAATGGCGATAAAAAACAACCACCGTGCGACTTCATTGCTCACTGAGACGGAAGCAACACAGTGCGTCGTGATGGCGTCGGAAGGAACCGATGTCAACACCCTTCAGGATTTCGAGAGCTGGGTAAGGGGCAGCATTCGATCATTTTTCCCGCACGAAATGCCAATCGCTGAGAGCGTGCGCAACGATTTCACCGATATTGGTATCGATCGGCTTCTCGCTGTGGATTTTCCAATCGCGTATGTCGATGCCGTCAGATTAGATCGGGGATCATTTACGTGCCCAACCCTCAACAGTTGGTTCAGCCGTGGTTACCGCGCCCAGCTTTTCGATCCCGCCGCGGGCCAAGGTGCGGTCGTGCCGTGGGTGCCGGAATTTGACAGATTTGAACTCAAAAACGTTGCTGCCCATGGGGTAATTTCGCCTGATCGCCGCACGGCGACTTACTTCAGTTTTTCTCGAGTCCCCGGCCCGCTCAATAAGCGGCACGGGCGGTTATTGGAGTTAATTGTCCCACATTTGCATCAAGCCTATGTGCGAGTTACCTCGAGCGCCAACGCGCAGGCCGGTCGTGTCGGACTCAGCGATGTTGAAGCCACACTCTTAAACTGGATATCCAAACGCAAGAGCGATGCCGATATTGCAACGATCCTTGCCCGCTCGCCGCACGCGATCAAGCACAGCGTGCGTCGATTGATATCAAAGCTTAACGCCGGCACCCGGCACGAGGCGGTGGCGAAGGCGGCGTGGCTGGATCCCATAGGAATCTAGGGTGATCCCAAAAAAACGGGATGACGCTTGCACTGAAGATCGCGCCCAGTATTTATCCTTGATAGTGTCAACACTCACCGGAGCGCTTCCAAACGCTGAGCGCTCGCGTTAAGCTTGGCGGCAGTAAAAAATTACGGATTCGATAGAAGAAAATACGATGCGAAACACCGTAATCAAGTTGTCATTAACGACATTTAGACTTGACAACTCCAACTCCACTCGGTCAGTTGCGTGCCGATGAAGTCGAAGGCGTCCAGCGCCTGCTTGAGCGCAAACAAGTGTTCGGCGCGCCAGTTGCCTTGCGGGCTCTTAGCGATGTCATCAACACTGGCGCGGATGCGCGCGTTCTTCATCGAACCCAGCACCTGGCCGTCCCGCTCACCGGCCACGATGGCGCGCAGGATCTTCTGACCCGTCTCGCCTACCACGTCTGAGATGACGTTGGCCAACTGAACGTTCATCTGGGTCAGCGCCTTCTGCATGTGCTGGACATAGCGTCCTTGGCTGCGCAGCAACGTTCCACGTTGGCGCCAAAGGGAACGCAGCACACAAATTTGGTCGGCGGGGCGGAACGCCCCACTGAGCAAGCCGTAGGTCATGAGCTGCTGCAGCCACTGGCAGTCCAGTACGTCGGACTTGCGCCCCGAGATATTCTTGACGTGGCGCGCGTTCACCAGCAGAACCGTGAAGCCGCGTGACTCCAGCAACTCGAACAAGGGGATCCAGTGGCCCTAGCCCGAATATTTCACCGTAGTAATTGAAAAGAGGTCGGCGTTCCGTCTGTAAGCCGCGTTGATAAAGGTGTCGAAGCCAATCATCACGCAAGGAACGCCGATGCCAAATTGTA
>JBKJHT010000130.1:0-21006 GCA_046598945.1 Burkholderiales bacterium
CTCAAAAATGCTCGCCGAGGGCATGATGAAGGAAGGCGCCGAAGTAAAAGCACGCGGCGATGTCGCCGCTGCCATGGGCTCTGCTGCTAAAAAACTGGAGTCGGATTACGAACTACAGTTCCTCAGCCACTCGCCGATGGAGCCGTTGAACGCGACAGTGTTGGTTAAGGGCGATAGCGTGGAAGTGTGGGCGCCGACGCAGTTCCAAACCTTGGTTCCACCGACCGTTGCCGCTGCGACTGGCTTAAAGCCTGAGCAGGTAAATGTTCACACCACGTTCTTGGGTGGTGGTTTCGGCCGCAAGATCGAGATGGATTTCATTGCGCAAGCCGCTGTGATCGCTAAAGAGATGCCTGGCGTTGCCGTGAAGACACTCTGGTCGCGCGAAAACGACATGACCAATGACTCCTACCGTCCGGTGAGCTTGCAGAGAGTGACCGTCGGTTTGGATTCGAACGGCATGCCGACCGCCTACAACTACAAAATGTCAGCGCCGTCAATTTCATCGCGCATGTTCCCCGGAGCGGTGCAAAAAGGTGTCGATCCATTCATGATGGAAGCGGCGGAAAACTTCCCCTACGACGTGCCAAACTGGCATCTGTCGGCAGTGATGGTTGATACCGGTCAGCGCGTGGGTTATTGGCGCGCCGTGTCGAACAACCTCAACGCCTACGCGCAAGAGTGCATGATCGACGAAATGGCCAGCGCCGCAGGCATGGATCCGGTGCAGTATCGCCGCATTCTGCTGCGCGACAAGCCTGAGTATCTTGGCGTGATCGACCTCGCCGCGGATCGTGCCGGTTACGGCAAACCCTTGCCGGCCGGCCACTTCCACGGTGTGGCGGTAATCGAGTGCTATGAGACCTACGGTTGCTTGATTTCTGAAGTTGAAGTCAAAGCAGATGGCAAGATCAAGTTGCACAAAATGACCTACGCCGTTGATGCGGGTATTCTGATCAACCCCAACATCGCCCACCAGCAAATTCAGTCTGGCGTGGTGTCCGGGTTCCAGAATGCATTCAGTGAAGTCACCATCAAGGACGGCGTGGTTCAACAAACCAACTTCCATACCTATTACCTCCCGCGCATGGCCGACGTTCCGCCTATCGACATTCACTTTGTCGCTAGCAACCGGAATCCGGGCGGCTTGGGTGAAGTCGGTGTGCCGTTGGTGTCGCCTTCCATCTCCAACGCTGTCTTTGCCGCCACCGGCAAGCGCGTACGCAAGATGCCTTTTAAACCCGGTATCACCGCGTAAGGAAGTAAAGATGCACAGCGTCGATCTGGAAGTTCTGCGTCAAACCGTCTCTTGGCTTGATCAAGGACTTCCGGTCACGCTCGTCACGGTTGTAAAAACATTCGGCTCATCGCCCCGGCCACCCGGGGCGATGTTAGCCGTGTGTTCCGATGGCCGTCTCGCCGGTTCTGTCTCCGGCGGCTGTATCGAAGATGATTTGATTGAACGCTTGCGTCGGGGCGAAGATGTGAAGCCGACGCCGGAAGTGGTTACCTATGGTGTTTCGTCCGAGGAAGCGCGCCGTTTCGGCTTGCCCTGCGGTGGAACCCTTCAACTCGTGCTGGAGCCTTTGCGGAAAGAGTCGCCAGGGAGCAGGCGTTGGAGCGAAGTGGTTGCAAAGATTGAAAAGCACGAAGTGGTCGCGCGAAAGTTGGACATCGCCACCGGCAACGCCGAGTTAATCGATGCGACGTTCACGCAAGATCTGGAATTCGACGACAAGACGCTCACCACGGTTCATGGCCCACGCTGGCGCTTAGGCATCATCGGCGCAGGTCAATTATCAATTTACGTGGCGCAGTTCGCGCAAGCGTTGGACTACAGCGTATTCGTCTGCGATCCGCGCGAAGAATATCGACTTTCCTGGGACATGCCAGGTGTAGAAGTCTCAAAGCAAATGCCCGATGATTTTGTTATCGCGTTGAACGCCGACAATCATACCGCCGTCATCGCGCTCACCCACGATCCCAAGCAAGATGACCTGGCGTTGCTTGAAGCGCTGAAATCCGAATCATTCTACGTCGGCGCGTTAGGTTCGAAAAAGAATCAACAAGCACGGCGCGAGCGCTTGTTGGAGTTCGATCTGAGTCCGGCACAGATCGCCCGCATGCGCGGCCCGGTCGGCCTGCAAATCGGCAGCAAGATTCCGTCGGAAATGGCCATCGCCATCCTCGCGGATATCACCTGCGTGCGCAATGGTATCGAGCTGGTCCCCGCCAACAAAGCCGCATCGCCGGACAAACCCAAGCTCTCCGCTGTCGGTTGATCACCGGCATACTCCTAGCCGCCGGCGCCGGTAATCGATTCGGTGGCGGCAAGCTCAAACAAGTTCTTCCCAACGGTCTCGCGATCTGTGTCGCTTCGGCGCGTAATCTTGCGGCGGCGGTTGATCAAGTCATCGCAGTCGTTCGGCCCGGCGATGAGGCAACACGAACATTGCTCGCCGCGGAACCCAACATCCAAATCGTCATCTGCGAACGCGCCGAGGAAGGCATGGGGCACAGCCTTGCCGCCGCCGTTGCCGCCTCGATCAATGATTCCCATTGGATCGTCGCGCTCGGCGATATGCCCCTCATCAAGCCCAACACAATTCTAGCGATAGTGCACAAGATAGAACAGGGCGCGGCGTTTGCCATGCCCGTCTACCAAAGCCAACGCGGCCATCCGGTCGGCATTCATTCACGATTTCGCGCAGAGCTACATGCGCTTGAAGGCGACGCCGGGGCGCGGGCGATTATTGCCGACCATAAGAGTGACGTGCAATTAGTCGAGACAGACGATTCGGGCGTCCTCGTCGATGTTGACACGGTTGCCGACTACCAAAATCTAACGCGCTAGTTTCGCCCGAAAGCAATTTCCAGCGGCAGATCCGCCGGTTCGATTAACCCCGCTTTTCGATTGCAATGAACGGCGCGAGTATTTTTTCTTGGTTTACGCATCACTCGCTCTTAACGCCGCAAGCCGCCATAGCCGTGCCACGATGGGGTAACCAGCCAGCCGCAATCCACGGGGATGGTCGCGCCCGTGATGGCTGAGGCCTCGGCGCTTGCGAGGAACGCGACCACTCGTGCGATCTCGACGGGTTCGACCAAGCGGCCAAAAGCGTTTTGATTTTCCAACATAGCAACATCGCGCTCGCCTTTGTCGATTGCGTCTTGCAATGCCGGTGTACGCGTGTGCCCCGGCGCGACGGCGTTTACGCGCACCTGGGCCGGCCCCCACTCGGCTGCCAGGCATTCGGTGATCGAAATAACGGCGGCCTTCGCCGGCGCGTAGGCATGCAACGGCATTGAACGCATGCCGGCGATCGAGGCAATATTGATTATGCTGCCGCGTCGGCGCGCGGCCATCCGCTTGCCGAACGCGACGCAGGCAACATAGGCGCCGCGCTGATCGATGCGTATCACCTCGTCCCAAACGCGCATCGATAGTTGCTCCGGCGGCAGCGGCACTTGGATGATGCCGGCGCTGTTGACCAACACCTCGGGCGCGCCAAATTCGCTTTCAATCTGCGCAGCGCAACGTTCCACCGCTTCGTCGTCGGCGATATCGACAATCCACGCGCGGCCACTGAGCTGTTTTGCTACGTCATGCGCGCGTTGATCGCGATCCACCAGCGCGATGGTAGCGCCGCGTTGCGCCAACTCGCGGCAGCAGGCTAAGCCAATACCGCTTGCGCCACCGGTGACGACCGCTATACCTGACAAGTTGCTGCTCATGAGTTTTTCTCCTCCGGTTATTTTCGGCGAACGCCGATTCGTCTGCCCGCCATGTAGCGCTTTGCTGGTAACGGATCAAATAGGTGAATGCCTGTAGATGCATATGGATACTGCCTCATGAGGCATGTTGCTCCGAGAGGCAGTCGGGATGCGCGTCTCCAAGCATCGACTTTTCGCAGTGAGACGCAAATCCGATCGGCTAGTGCCCGACTTCAAGTAACGACTGATACAAATCGAGATAACGCTGGGCACTAGTAGTCCAACTGAAATCCCGTTCCATGCCGGCGCGCTGTAGTTTCGGCCACACGCCGGCGTCGCGGTAATAGGTGAGAGCACGGTCGATGGCGGTCAGCAGTCCGCTTGGCTGCAAATCGTGAAACACGATACCGCTGGCGGTTTGTGCCGCGATGGTTGCGTCGTTGCAATCGGTCACCGTATCGGCGAGGCCGCCAGTGGCGCTGACGATGGGCGGCGTGCCGTAACGTTGGCTATACATTTGGTTTAGGCCGCAGGGCTCGAAGCGCGAAGGCATGAGAAACATATCGATTCCGGCCGTGATCAGATGCGATAATTTTTCATCGAAATCAATCTTAACCGCGATTTTTCTCGGATGTTGCCGGGCGAACTGTCGCAATGCGGTTTCGCTCGCCGCCTCGCCGCTGCCGAGGATTGCGAGTTGGCACCCGCGCGCCATCAACTCAGGCATGACTGCAACAATCATGTCGATGCCTTTCTGATGGGTCAGACGGCTCACCACGCCGATCAGCGGAACGGCGGCGTCCATATTGAGCCCCATGTGTTGCTGCAGCGCGCGTTTATTAACGCGTTTGTTGGCCAGATCGTTGGCATCGTAATGCGCGGGAATATGCGGATCGGAACGCGGATTCCACGACTTCTCGTCGATACCATTCAAGATGCCGCTGAGGTGATCGCGCCGCGTGGTGAGCAGGCCTTGCAGCCCCATGCCCAGCGGGGCATGCTGAATTTCTTCGGCGTAGGTCGGGCTCACACTGGTGATGCGGTCGGCATAAAACAACCCGGCCTTGAGGAACGACACGCTGCCGTAATATTCAAGGCCGTTGATTTGAAAACTTTCCGGCGGCAACCCAAGCCAGGCCAGGCTTTCCGGTGGAAAAATACCTTGGAACGCCAGATTATGGATGGTGATGAGGCTGGATGGTTTACTGCCCGGCATGAACTGCAGGTAGGCCGGCACCAGGCCACTTTGCCAATCGTTACAGTGGACGATATCCGGGCGCCAAGTCAAAGGCGATTCATCGCTGCCAAGCAGCGCGGCGACATAACCGAGCAGCCCAAAACGTAAATGGTTGTGCGGCAAGTCGTTGCCCGCACGATCCTGATAAGGCCCATGTTCATGGTGGTACAGCGTCGGACAGTCGAGCAACATGAGCGGCACATTACTATGCGGCGTGCGTGCGGTGCGTAGGGTACAGTCCGGATAGTAGGCCGACACATTTGAAATGAGCGCCGCCTTGCGGGTATGCGGCAGTTGCGCCATGACGCTGGCATAGCCTGGTAACAGGATGCGCACATCTAAGCCGAGCGCCTGCAATGCGGCAGGCAGGCTGGCGGACACATCCGCCAACCCCCCAGTCTTGACCAGGGGATAAAGTTCGGACGTGACGAACAGGACTTTTATGCGGCGCAGCGCCATATCGGGAACATTGTACGACAATGCTACCGTACTACGGAACAGGGCGGGGATTTGCCTTTAAATGGGCGTCGAGGGTGGCGAATAGCCGCGCGCGGCTGATGGGTTTTTGCAGATAATCGTCCATGCCCGTGGCCAGGCAAATTTCACGGCTCTCACTGATCGGATTAGCGGTTAGCGCGACGATGGGGACGCGCTTCGCGCTTTGTTTTTCTTTCAGGCGAATGGCCGCCGTCGCCTCGAGACCGCCCATTTCAGGCATTTGAATATCCATTAAGATCAATTCAAAACGCTGGCGCTCAACGGCCGCCAGCGCTTCGCGCCCATTGTTGGCAATCACCACGCGGTAGCCGCGTTTTTGCAGGAGATGCAGGGTGAGCAGTTGATTGTCAATATTGTCTTCGACCACCAAAATGGTGCAGGCGGAAGGCTCAAGCGGTTCGGGGCTCACAATATCGTAAATCTTGAGTTGCCCAAAGCTACTCGACTTCGGCTCCGCCGATAAGTGCGTGCTGCTGCGGTGGTCGGACGCACGGCGTTTTTCACCTGAGTAGGGCGGCGTATTGCGAGCGCCCAGCACGACTGCTGACAGGGCGGATTCGGCGCGCACACTGCGTGCGACCAGCAGGCGTTTTTCCGGCGTCGACTGTGCGCTCGCGACCGGGCGCGCAACACGCGCTGCTTGGATTTGCATCCGCGCCAGTTCCGTCGCCTGGCGATTAAATAGGAAAAACAAACCGAGATAGACCACACTGAAGCCCGTGTATGCCAGTGCCGCAGCTGCCACCGGCAGGGCACCATGAAACAGCGCCACGCTCCACGGCAACATCAGCCCAAACATGAAGGCGGGGAAGCTGGCCGCGCTCGACGCCGTGCTCCACAGAACGGCGGCGGCGACTAACGCGGTCGTAACGACCAACGCGACCTGCGCCACGCTCGACACCTCGGTCTGAATGAGCGCCAACAGGCCCCACAACAGACCAGTAACTAAATTGACAAGCACATCGGCTTTATGCCAGAGCGCGGGCTGCGTTACACTAAATTTAGCCAAAAACGCGCGGCCCATCAGCCGTTGCGAGCCGGCAATGATGATGACAGCGGCTAACCAAGGGGCTAGGCTGAGCGTCGAAATCTGGTTGAACAAAATCGTCGCCATCGCCACCGCTGCGATGCTCTGGACCCATAGCGCGAGGCTGTTGCGTTGAAACAGTATGCTCAGTTGGCGGCCCAAAAGAGGATTCATATTCGCGACCTTAAGCGCGAAACACGGACGTCAGCCGTGCCGCCAGCGAAAAAACGTGCATGGATATTGCCGTGTTGTTGTTCAATAGTCGCATCGTCGATAGGATAGCAAGATTCCGCCTCGGTCGCCAAGATGGTCAGTCAGAGATTGTGCAAAAAAAAATGGCTCAGTGCGCATTGCCGGTGCGTGCCGCAATCAGGCCGATTTGCCGTCGCGTAGAGCTGTCGTGCTCACTACCCGCCGCGCCGGCGTCAAGGTCGGCCAATACGCGGCTGGCCAATTGCTTGCCGAGCTCGACACCCCATTGATCGAAGGAGTTGATGTTCCAGATGATGCCTTGCACAAACACTTTGTGTTCGTAAAGTGCAACCAAGGCGCCGAGGGTTCTTGGGTCAAGGCGGTGCAACATTAATGTATTGGTGGGGCGATTGCCGGGAAAGACGCGGTGCGGTGCGTGGCGTGCGATCTGATCCACGTCAACACCCGCCGTACGCAACTCTTGTTCTACCGCCGAGACATTTTTGCCGCGCAACAACGCTTCTGTTTGCGCCAAGCAGTTCGCCAGGAGTTTGGTTTGGTGATCGCCGACCGGATATTCGCTGTGCAGCGCGACGATGAAATCGGCCGGTACGATGCTTGTTCCCTGGTGAATGAGTTGGTAGAACGCGTGTTGGCCGTTGGTGCCCGGTTCGCCCCAAATAATGGGCGCCGTGGCGTAATCGACGACGTTCCCGTCGCGATCGATGCGCTTGCCGTTACTCTCCATTTCAAGCTGTTGCAGATAGGCTGGGAACCGCGCCAGTGCTTGGCTGTAGGGCATTATCCCGTAGCTTTCGGCGCGCTGGAAATTGCGTTGCCAAATGCCGAGCAAGGCGAGGGTGACCGGCAAATTTTGTGCTAACGGCGCGGAACGAAAATGCTCGTCCATGACGTGGGCGCCGTCGAGCAGCGCGTTGAAATGTTCCATGCCGATGAGCAACGCCAGCGACAAGCCGACGGCGCTCCACAGTGAATAGCGCCCGCCCACCCAATCCCAAAACTCGAACATGTTGGCGGTGTCGATGCCGAACGCGGCCACTGCCTTCGCGTTAGTGGAAACGGCGACGAAGTGTTTGGCGACCGCCGTTTCGGCGCCCAATTTTTCCACCAGCCAACGTCGCGCCGAGTGGGCATTGGTTAAGGTTTCCTGGGTGGTGAAGGTTTTGGAACAAACGATGAACAGGGTGCTCGCGGGGTTGAGCAAGGCCAAGGTTTCCGCCAAGTGCGTGCCGTCGACGTTGGAGACGAAATGGGTTCGCAGCCGCGCATGGCCGAAGGGTTTAAGCGCGGCGCAGGCCATGACCGGACCTAAATCCGAACCGCCGATGCCGATGTTGACGATGTCGGTAATCAGCGCGTTGCCGTGGCCGCGCCAATGTCCTTCACGCACGGCGCGAGTGAAATCGCCGATTTGTTGCAGCACCTGATTGACGCCTGGCATGACATCGGCGCCGTCAACCAGAATGGGCCGATTGCCGCGATTACGCAGCGCAACGTGCAAAACGGCGCGCTGCTCGGTAAAATTGATTTTGTCGCCCGCGAACATGCGCTCGATCCAACTTTTAACGTGCATGGCCTGTGCCAGTTCCACCAGTAAGGCCATCGTGGCGTCTGTGACCGGTTGTTTCGAATAGTCGAGCAGGATTCCCGCGGCCTCGAGGCTAAGCCGCGTTGCGCGTTGCGGATCGTCCTTAAACCAAGCGTTGACGTTCGCCGCACCCAATTCTACGTAGTGCTCGGAAAGACGCTGCCAGGTCGCAGTCGAGGTGGGGGAGGGCATGATTTTGTGCTGAGTTATCGTGGCGTAGGAGAGATTTTCTTGGAGCGGTCGCGTTGGCCGGATCCGCCGAGTCCGCAACATTTTTGTTTATGGCGAAAAAATTTCGACGCGATGCTTTTGGGCTTGGATTTGGGCGCATTGGCAACGACACTTTCTACCTCGGCACGTTCTTTGATGACGTCAGGATCTTCGCTAAAAAAAGTCGCCCGATCAAAGGCGTAACTATTGAATACGGAGGCAGTGTAACGGTTGCGTTTGAAATAGCCGACGGGAATATGAGCTTCTTCGAATCCGCCATGAGCGGAAAAAAGTTCGAGTTTGATCCAGCCGCGCCCGATGGAAATAATGCGCATTTGTTTTTTTGACGGCGGGAAAAATGCGGCCGCCTCCAGTTTGGGTTGCCGATAAAATTCCAACCGCCGGTATATTTCCTTCGCCGGCTTTACCCAGAAAATTTGGCCGACTAGTTCGCCGTCGTTGAAATCCTGAGCGGATGCCAACGCGGCAAAAAATAGCAGGCAAAGCGTGCAACCGAGTTTGCTAAAACGTGTCATATTTGTATGTCCTCGCGTCATTTTAGGACATTACCGTAAAATTTGCCGAACTGCTGCAGCGATGAAATGGGGGTAGAAATGGGGGGCCGTCAACCGTTCCTTCTTGGCGACGTTAAAAAACTGGAGCTTTTGGCGCCATAAGGTGAATATGAACACATTAAAAATGAGCTTGCTGGTTCTGCTGGCGTTGTTGTTCGCCGGCTGCGCCTCAACCCGGCTTGCCCGCCCGGAACCGCCGACCCTGGATGAAGTCGTCGAAATGAGCAAGGCTGGTACATCAGCTGAAGAAATCATCAAACGGCTTAAAGAATCCCGAGCGGTATATGAACTAACCGCGCCGCAGATCGCGAGCCTGCACGATCGTGGCGTGCCCGACACCGTGTTGGACTACATGCACAAGGTTTATCTACGCGAGATCCGAGAAGACGAGGCGGCCCACGCTTACCATCGCTATGGGTGGTTTTATCAACCGTACTTTTATTATGGCTTTCCGCGCGGTCGTTGGCATGGCGGTATCCGCTTCGGCTGGTGATGGAAAGTTACAGATTTAGGTAGTGTTTTATCCGAGCCACCGCCTCGCGTAATTGCTGCAGCGAGGCACAGTAACTGAAGCGCACATGGCGTTGTGCCTGGTGCAGTCCAAAATCAATACCCGGCGTGACGGCCACCCGCGCTTTTTCCAGCAAATCCCAAGCGAAGCGATAGCTGTCGTCGGTGAAATTCGAGCAATCGGCGTAGATGTAGAACGCGCCTTCCGGCATAACCGGGATGCCGAAGCCCAATTCTTTTAGTGCGGGGATCAGGTAATCGCGCCGCGCTTGAAATTCTTTTCTTCTGCTTTCCAATAAAGCCAATGTTCCTGGTTCAAATCCAGCCAAGGCCGCCTGTTGCGCGATGGCTGAATTGGCAATGAATAAATTCTGCGCCAGCCGTTCGATTGCTTTGACATACGCGCTGGGCGCAACAATCCAGCCGAGGCGCCAGCCGGTCATCTGAAAATATTTCGAGAAGCTGTTGATGATGAACACGTCCTCCGACAAGCTCAGGGCAGTGGTTGCTTGTTTGCCATAACTCAGCGCCAAATAAATTTCATCGACAATCAAGCGACCGCCACGACGGTGAACCGCGCCGATTAATTCCGCCATTTCATCGGCACGAATCATCGCGCCCGTCGGATTCGCGGGCGAGGCGACCAATGCGGCAACCGTATCCGGTGTCCAATGTTTTTCGATGAGCGAGGCGTTGAGTTGATAGCCGCTTGCGCTGCCTACCGGCACACCGAGCGGCTTGCCGCCCACGAGGCGAATGAATGGGTGGTTGCAGGGATAACCCGGATCCGTCAGCAGCACTTGGTCGCCGGGGTTGATCAACACGCCCATGGTAAGCAGCAATGCGGCGCTGGCGCCCGCGGTGACGGCGATGCGTTGCGCCGGGATTTTTACTTGATAGCGCGCCCAATAAAACTGCGCGATGGCTTCACGCAGTTCGGGGATGCCGAGCGATGCAGTGTAGGGAAAACGGCCCACTTGCAACGCATTCGCCGCCGCGTCCAGCATCGGCTGCGGCGTGGGAAAATCCGGCTCGCCAATGCATAAGTTAATCACCGAATGGCCGGCGCGCTCCAACTCGCCGACACGATTGAAAATTTCCACGACGTGAAACGGCGCAATCTCGTCCATGCGCTGGGCGATGCGGGCGGCGGGCGCAAGATGTTTGGGATCGGCGTTCATTTTGCTTTCAAGAGTTCGTCCCAAAGTTTAGACAGGCGCTTCAGCGACACGGGGACGGGCGTGCGCAATTGTTGAGCGAACAGCGAAACACGCAATTCTTCCAACAGCCAGCGGAAATTTTCCATCGCCTCATTGCTACCGCTGGCGTTGCGCCGCTTCTCGTAATTGTGCCACAGGGATTCGACATCGAGCGTGAGATCAAAATCCCGTTGCGGCGCTTCGCGCAACTTGTCGAGGCGCAAGGTGATGGCCTTCAAATAGCGCGGATAGTCGACGAGCTTTTCGATTGGCGCGAGCCGGACAAATCGGCGGAATAACAGATGACTGAGCTGGGACTCAATATCCGTGCGGCTCTCCAGATAGGTGCCGCTGGGAAGCGCAGTCAGTCTAGTCTGCACGGCATGGTGTTCCGCAAAGATCAATGTAAGCGTCTCGCACAGCATCGTGGCCTGGGAGGCAAGCTGGGATTTATTGCTGGTGATGCGATGTTCGAATTCTTTTGCGCTGCGAATGGCCGGACTACCGGCGACAAATACCCGATGAAATGCTTGATGCAACACATCATCACGCAACTCTTCTTCAATGGTGCCCAACGCATTTTTTTTCAACTCGCCGAACGGCGCATCGGGCAGGCTCGCGTAGGCCAAACCGACGGCGCGCAACCCCGGCAGATTTTTTTCCAGATAGCGTAGTGGTTGCGATAGGGCCAACATGCACAGGCGCACCAAGCCGCGCTCGCTCACTTCGGCCGCGGCGCTCGCCTGATCAAACAGACGCAGTGCCACCGCATCGCCTTGATCCTCAATGCCAGGGTAGGCAAGCACAGTGCGGCCATTGATGTTGACTTCGATTTCGCTCGGCAGATCGCCGAAATCCCAGGCGCGAATGCCGTCGCGCTCGAATTGTTTGGCTCCTTGGCTGCGCACCGAGGTGGTCGCCGCTTGTCCGAGTTGTCGCCGCAGTGCTTCGATGTCGCGGCCGACCGCAAGCTCGTCGCCAGCCAGATCAATGACCCGATAATTCATGCGCAGATGATCCGGTGCGATGGGCCAGTCGTCGCGGGCAATCACCAGGCGATGGTTTTTTTCGATGTGCGCGGATAGCGCTAGGATCAACAATTTTTTTTCCGGATCGACATCGTCGAAGGTTTCCAGCGCCCGCGTCACCGATTCCGCCAGCGGCACGAACACGCGGCGGATGCGCTGCGGCAAGCCGCGCATCAGCATCGTCACCTTATCGCGCAACATGCCCGGCACCAGCCAATCGCAGCGCGTCACATCGATCTGATTGAGCATCGCCAGCGGCAAGGTCAACGTCACGCCGTCGAGCGGGTGGCCCGGATCGAATCGATAGCGCAGCGGGTAGCCTTGACCGTTAATCGTCAGGTGCGCCGGATAAAGTTCCTCGGTCACGCCGTGGGCGCCATGGCGCATCAAATAGTCGCGCGATAAAAATAATAGCTTCGGATTCGCGCGTTCCGCTTCTTTGCGCCAATGCTCGAATGTCGCTGCGTTGTAGATGCCCGGTGGAATGAGTGGCTGGTAAAAAGCGAATAGGGTTTCGTCGTCCACGAGTACATTTTGTCGACGCGATTTATGTTCCAGCGCTTCGATTTCCTTGATGAGCTTGGTGTTGTGCGCGAAAAACGGCGCCCGCGATTCGTAGTCCCGCGCCACCAGCGCGCCGCGAATGAAAATCTGGCGCGATTGCTCCGCATCGATCGGTCCGAAATGCACGCGCCGCGCGGTGATCACCGGCAGGCCATATAACGTCGCCCGCTCGAAGGCAACCACTTGGCCGCTCTTCTTTTCCCAATGGGGATCATGGTAACTGCGCGCCAGCAGCGCTTTTCCCGCCTGCTCAATCCACTCCGGCGAAATCTCCGCGGCACAGCGGCCGAAAAGCTTGGTGGTTTCCGTTAACTCCGCCGCCATCACCCATTTGCTTTTCTTTTTCGCCAGGACGGAATCTTGCGGCAGGAAAAATTTCGTATCGCGCGCGCCGAGATAGTTGTCGGCCTCGGGGTCTTTGAAGCCGACGTGGCCGAGCAAACCAGTCAACAACGCGCGATGAATTTGCTCGTAAGTCGCCGGGGTTTCATTCAGCCGCATGCCCATTTCCGCGATCAGCGCATGCAATTGTTGATGTACGTCGCGCCATTCGCGCAGGCGAGTGAAGGACAGGAAATGTTCGTAGCAAAGTTCGGCAAGCTTGCGATTGGATTTTTTGTGCTTGATCGCATCTTCGAAGAAATTCCAAATCTTCAAATAGCTCAAGAAATCGGAGCGTTCTTCGAAGAACAAGCGATGTTTTTCCAGCGCCGCTTCGCGTTTTTCTTGCGGCCGCTCGCGTGGGTCTTGCACCGACAGCGCTGCCGTGAGAATGAGCATTTCGCTCAGGCAATTTTCCGCCTTAGCCGCTAACAGCATGCGACCGATTTTCGGATCGACCGGCAGCTTGGCGAGATCGCGGCCGAGCGAGGTCAACACCCGTTGCTCGTTAACCGCGCCGAGTTCCGCGAGCAGTTGATATCCGGCGTCGATGCCGCGTGGGCTGGGCGCTTCGAGGAATGGGAAGGTGTTGACATCGCCCAAGCCCAGCGCCTGCATGCGCAAAATAACCGCGGCGAGCGAGGTGCGCAAAATTTCCGGTGTCGTGTATTCAGGGCGCGCGTCGTGATCGGCTTCGCTGTAAAGCCGAATACACATGCCGCTGGAAACCCGCCCGCAACGCCCGGCACGCTGCTTCGCCGCAGCGCGCGAAATTTTTTCAACTTGCAGTTGATTGATCTTGCTGCGCTGGCTAAAGCGATTCAGCCGCGCCAGGCCGCTGTCGATGACATAGCGGATGCGCGGCACCGTGAGTGAAGTCTCCGCCACGTTGGTCGCGAGGATAATGCGGCGCGCCGAGCCGGGCTTGAACACGCGATCCTGCTCGGCAACGGAAAGGCGCGCGAACAATGATAGGATTTCCGTGTTCGGAATCGCGTGTTTTCGCAGCGCCTCCGCCGCGTGGCGAATCTCGCGCTCGCCCGGCAAAAACACCAGCGTGTCGCCGGCGCCCGGCGTGGCCACTATCTCATCGACGGCGCGGATGATAGCCGTATTGAGATTGATCTCTTCATCGTCCTCCTCGTTCGCGCCCATGGGGCGATAATGGATGTCCACCGGAAACATGCGGCCCGACACTTCGAGCACCGGCGCGCCGTCGAAATGATTGGCAAAGCGTTCCGAGTCAATCGTCGCGGAGGTGATGATGACGTTGAGTTCGGGGCGTTTCGGCAGCAATTGCTTTAGGTAGCCGAGCAAAAAATCGATGTTGACGCTGCGCTCGTGAGCTTCGTCGATGATGATCGTGTCGTATTGCGTCAGCCAGCGGTCGCTATGAATTTCCGCGAGCAAAATGCCGTCGGTCATGACCTTGACCAAGGTATTTTCCTGCACGCGATCGGTGAAGCGCACCTTGTAGCCAACCAGTTGGCCCACCTCCGTTTGCAATTCCTGCGCGATGCGCGCCGCGACGCTGCGCGCGGCGATGCGGCGCGGCTGGGTGCAGCCGATGGTGCCGAAAATACCGCGTTTAAGCGCCAGGCAAATCTTCGGCAACTGCGTTGTTTTCCCCGAGCCGGTCTCGCCGCAGACAATCACCACTTGGTTCGCAGCGATCGCAGCCTGGATCTCCCCGCGCTTATTGGCGATTGGCAGATCATCGCTGAAGCTCGGCTGTGGGAGCCGGTTCTGGCGATGCTGCGCTTTGTCTTTGGAAAGGCGAATTTGTTGAGCAAGTTTGTTGATCGCTGCCAGGTCGTTCTGGCCGCGTGCGCGGTTGAGTCGCTGGCCTAAACGCACGCGATCGGCAAATAATGTCTCATTCAAATTGGCAACCAAGTCGGGCCAATCGGTAGAATCAGAAAGGGTCAAGTGTGAGCAGCGCGAAACGCACGATTCGACATATCAGAGCCCCCATTATATCGGTGGAGTCGCCTGATCTGTTGCGCGCTCAGAGCGTTTTAGAAAAGATATCGACGGCGATTTACGGGTTCATGGCACAGCAATACATCTAGGGTGAGTGAAAAAAGGTATTTGAATCTCCTTAGAGGCAAGGTTGCAGAGTTATTGGGTGTTTTTTTACGAGCGTCGCTTCGAAAAAATTGAGGGAATTGACTCTGAATGAACTGTTGAACAAAAATCCATAGCTCTATCGATCTGTCGGAATTCAGCGTCCCGACCACCTAGTGGATGGATTACTAATCGCGCGTATCTCTAGCTCTGATGAGACAATTTTTGGGAACGAATTTTTTGAGTCACTTGCCCTGTGGGCTGCAGGTGAAGCGCAATTGCCGGGGCGTCAGGTACCAGTTGGGGTGGGTGCCGGACAAGACATTTCTATCGAATCGGCAACTGAGTATTTCGCGATAGCCGTGAAGTCTGGAAAAAACATCTTCAACTCGCAAAGTGATAAAGGGCAAAAAACCGAATTCGATCAGCTTGAGGCGCGACAAAAAAACTGAAGAAGGCATTTCACAAGGTAGTCGGCTTTGGCTATGGGCGGCACGCAAAGCCCAAAGGGGAAAAGCCGATCCTGAAGAAAGCCGGACAAGATTTCTGGGAACTATTGACTGGGGAGTCTGATTTCTATCTCCGAGTTTCCGCCGCCATCAGCGAGCCTGCCGCGATCCATAAAGCGGCTTTTCGATGAAGCGTTACTCAAGAAACATTCAGAATTGCTTCCACAATTCATGATCGATTTCGTTGACAGTGATGGCACAGTTCGCTGGAATAGCGTCATCGAGTTCAACAGTGCTCGCGCTCGTCGCGCACGTCGGATGTACAAGCAATCCACTATTAGGTAGTGGATTGCTTGTGCACATTATCGCGATTCTAATTTCATTGCTTTGGTCGATTGACAACTCACATGCGCCATGCGGACCCTTCCGAAACTGCGCTACGCGCCACTCCCTGTTTCCCTTCTGGCAGATCATCGCTGAAACTCGGCTGTGGTAGCCGATCCTGGGGATGCTTGGCCTTAGCGAGATGAATTTGCTGGGCGAGTTTGTCGAAGGCGGCCTGGTCATTCTGCCCACGTGCGCGATTGCGGCGTTGGTCTAGCCGCACACGATCGGCGAATAACGTTCCATTTAGGTCTGTCACAATGATGGCCGCTTGGCTAACGTAAGCCGGCGATCCCACCCGGCCACCGTTCGTGTTCGCCGCACGCTAATTCGGCATCCCGAGGAAAAGGCATTCGCGCACATCTATATCTTGGCCCCTGAGAGCAGGTTCTTTACCTAAGCGCGAGTCTTAATTTCTGGGGCCGGCTCTCTCACACCTGCTCAGTTCGCCGACATGTACCTCGATTGAACCTAGAAACGGCAGTAGGACGGGAAGGAGTTAGCAACGCTGCTCCGCGCCCCCAGAACCGTGCGATCCGCCCCGAGGCATTCGCGCCAAACGGGTGACTGGTGGCGGGAATGAAAAATAATATCGATGGAGTTTGCGGGTCTGTGGCGCGGATACAGCATCTTATAACGGAGTGTGGTCGATAGGCTTTTGCGGTCGAACGTATGATCGAGAATTACGTTCGCCGGGGTGAATTTCGAGCAGTCGGCGTAAAGCAGATGCGGAAGTTTTCCAACGGCAATCCTCAATACCCGATGTCATTTCATTCGCTTCTTAATCCAACGCAACGACGGCCCGATCAGCGGAAATTTTTCGTAGATTTCCTCCGCGGCGTCCCAATAGTCGCGATGATCGGTAATCTTGTCATTGCTATCGAAACGCAGCAGCGACATACCGGTGAAGCGCTGTTGCGTCACCGGCTCTTTGCCCCGAAAGAAAAATTTGAATTCCCATAACAAGACAGCGCTGCGATCATTTGCCCAGCTTTCTTGAATCACAAACACCGGCGCTACTAGTTTCTCAAACATGTGGTGGAACACGCCCTGGACTGCCGTAATTCCACGCACTTCGTTAAACGGGTCTTTGAAGTTTGCCTCATGTGCATAGTAGTCACTGAGCCTGGACAGGGAATCCGGCGTAAGGGTTTCGAAGTAATGTCGCAGCGCTAGAATAGCGGTTGCGTTCACGGTTTGGCGGCCCGGCGCGCGATGAGAAAATACGACCGGTATGGCATGTGCCGCAACAATTTCATGAACCAAGAAAAGCGTTTCGGAAAATGAATCTCGAACTCGCCGCGCTCTAAACCAGCCACCATGGCGGCGGCGGCGGCGTTGGGTTCCATCAACGCCGGCATGGCGAAATCGTTTTGATCCGTGAGGCGCGTACGCACGAATCCAGGATTAATCGCATAGACGGCTATGCCCTTTGGGGCGAGGTCGAGATAAAGCGTCTCGCAAAGATTCAACAATGCCGCTTTAGTCGGGCCATAGACTAAGCTCTTCGGCAAACCACTGTAACCCGCTACGCTGCCGACGATGCCGATGCCGCCACTACCCTGTTTGATTAATTGCGGCAGCGCGACGCTCAGACAGGCATAAACGCCCTCAACGTTGATTGCGAACAACTCGCGCACCGTGTCGAGTTGAAAATCCCACGCTCGCTGCGGAACGAAGCTTCCGGCGCAGTAGACCAGCAGATCGTAGCCGTCCCAGTTTTTGAGTAGCGCCTGATGAGCCGCTTGAATTTGTCGCACATCTCGAACATCCAGCACTAAAACCTGCGCGCGATCTTGCGGGTAGTTCCGCACTAATGTTTCCAGCGCTGTCCCGGACCGGGCGCTCAGTGCCACTCGTGCACCGCGCTCCATTAGCAAAGTAGAAAACGCCGCGCCAATACCGGAACTTGCGCCGATGACCCACACGCGCTGCCGACGCCAATCGGAAATTTTTGCGTTAAGCGCCAAAATCTCGGCCGAGCTCGATCTGCATAACGTCCGTGCGCGCGCTATCGAAACCCGCTTCGCAGTAGCAAAAATAAAACTGCCACAACCGCTGGAATGCCCCGTCGAATCCCAGGGCGTCGAGTTCCGTGCCTTTTTGTGCGAACTGGCGTCGCCAGCGGCGCAAAGTATCCGCGTAGTCCCGACCGAAATTGTGCTGCGCAAGAACGGCAAGCCCGGCGCGCTTCACTTCTGCGGTAAAGCGCGATGGGCTGGGCAACATGCCGCCGGGAAAAAATATAGCGCTGAATAAAGTCGACCCGAAGTCGGTATTGTGCAAACAACTCGTCGGCAATGGTGATGGTCTGCACCAGGGCGCGACCTTTGGATTTTGAGGTAGGCTGGGAAAAAAGGAGTCCGACGGATCGTATAATTTGACGAGACGGGGTAAGGCAATGTGCGACTCGTGGCGTATCGTGCTACTTGCAGCATCATGATTGAATGTTTGCTTGTAATTGTCGCCGATGCGACTTGTCCACCGCTGTTCGTTGGGCTTCTCTTCGTTCAGCTCCAACCTACAACTTGCCCAGGCTACGCTTGCTTTAGTCTAGCCGGAGTAGGTTGGGCTGACAAAGGAAGCCCAACATTCAGCGCAACTCAATTTCACCGAAGTCTCCAATATCATCAGGATCGACTGACCAATCCGGAGCCGCCCAGCCGCGCTCAACATACTGATGAATCGACGAATGAGGCCAATCCACCGCCCGAATTACATACCCATGCTACACCGGGTTGATGTGTAGGTAATCGACATGAGCCGCGTAGTCACGATCATTGCGAATGAGATGTTCCCAATAACGACGTTGCCAGATGCCACGTTCACGTTTGGATTGTCGGCTTTCATTAATGCGTTCAGTTTTTCTCAGCTCGCCCGAGAATCCAGCCTTAATCAACGACTAACGCATCGGGTAATCGGCGTCATCATCCGGCAAAGTCCACATGGCGTGAATATGTTCGGGCAAGACCACCGTGGCATCAATGTGAAACGGATGCGCAATTTTGACACGATGAATCACATCGCGAAGCAGATCCATATGTTGCGTCAGATAATCGTCACGACGCTCCGCCAAATTGACGGTAAAAAAATAAGTGGCGCCAGCCAAGGTCGCGCGACGATATCGCATAGGCCAAGCTTATCGCAAGAGGCGAAGTTGATGTTGGGCTTCATGCTTCAGCCCAACCTACCGGGCTAACACCGAGGTGAGCGCCCGCCGCCGATAAGAATGGTGGAGCGGGAACGGCGCGTCCGAACTGTCGCCCCGCAGAAGGGCCGGGCGGTCGTTCGCTCGACCGATCTTTGTTAGACTGCGCCAACTCGTGACAATCTGAACAAATAGCGAAGCTAAAAGCCCGCCCCAAATCAGAGCGTCCGTAGAAACGTCACGAGGTCCTTCTTTTCCTGCCCGTTGAGTTTGGTTTCCAGCACTAGGTTGAAGAACTCGACGGTGTCTTCGAGCGTCAGCAAGCGGTCGTCGTGCAGATACGGTGGCGAATCTTTGACGCCGCGCAATGCGAAGGTCTTGATGGGGCCGTCGGCGCTGGCCTTGCGACCGTTAATCATCTTCTCGTTGAAGAAGCGCTCGGCGCGCAGGTTGTGCATGCTGTTGTCGGTGTAATAGGGCGGGTTGTGGCATGTGGCACATTGGGCCTTGCCAAAGAAGAGCGTCTGTCCACGCAACTCGGCTTCAGTGGCCTTGGCCGCGTCGAGTTTGCCCAGAACATTGAGCTTGGGCGCGGGCGGGAAATCGAGCAGCGACTGGAACTCGGCCATGAAATGAACCTGGCTGCCCCGTTCGAGGATGTTCACGCCTTTTCGCGTGGCCTGCTCGGGGTCGCCGTCGAAGTAGGCCGCACGCTGCTCGAACTCGGTGAAGTCTTCCACCGTCTTGAGCGCGCGCTGGGAGCCGAAGAGCCGCTGGATGTTCACGCCGCGCAAGGAGGGCGTGTCAATGCGGTGCCGGTGCTCGTTGGGGCGGATGTCACCGACGGTGTGCGTCGCGGCATTGGTGTGGCCGTTGGCGTGGCAGTCAAAGCAGCTCACGCCCAGGTGCGCGTGCAGACTGCGGCGGTCATCGGTGGCGTTGAACTGCGCCTGTGGGAATGGCGAGACCAACAGCCGCAAGCCTTCGAGTTGCTTGGGATTGAGGACGTTTTTGAACAGGCTGTAAAAATTCGCCACGGTAATGAGTTTCCCCTGCGACACATCGCCCAGGTCGGGCCGCGTGGTCAGGTAAATCGGCGCGGGGAATTCCGGCAGGAGATGCTGGGGCAGATCAAAGTCGAGGTCGAAACGCGTCAGGTCGCGTCCGGTCTGGCGCTTCGTCTCGTCAATAAGCGGCTGCGGAAAAATCATGCCGCCAGCTTCGTGATGGGGATGCGGAAGCGGATAGAAACCCGCCGGCCAAATGTTCTTGCTCTTGATTTCTTCCGGCGACATCGCGGCGAGCTTCTCCCACGTCTGGCCGTCGGGCAGCTTCACCCGTACACCAGCCTGCACCGGCTTGCCGCGGGACATGGTGACGCCCTGCGCCTGGCGGTCGGCAAGATCGTAACGTTCCGCCAGCAGCTTCTGGTGGCGCTCGGCAAAGGCAGGTTTCTCCGCCTGCAAGCGTTTCACGAGTGCGGCGAAGTCTTCCTCGGCGGCGGCAACTGTCATCGCGCCGCAAACAAGCAGCGCGGCGGCGATGGCCGTCGATGACCGATGGATACTAAGTCTGGTTTTCATGGCAGTCCTTTCATGTTGGTGGTTATGTTTCGTTGCCATAGCGACTGCGCGGCCTAACCCAAGTTCAGGCGACCCCGCGCTTTAGCGAAGCGGAGGTGGGGGGCGGGTTGCAGCGCCTTGCTCAAATAAGCCGCCACGCGGCGGCACTGGGTTATCATCATCGTGGGTTCATGCTGATGTGCAAATCATACTACCCCCTGACCGATGCTTCACTGCTTTATTGCCCAACTATAAAGTAACGACAGTATTTACTAAGAAAGTGTCTTCTAACGGAATTGCTGTCAATAGGGCAATAGTCTAAGTTTTGGGATTAGTTTAAGTCAACCAAAAATTACACGGATGGCTACCCCGCCCCACTGCCGACGCTGCTCGACCAATTGGAATAAAAAGAATAACCGGGACCGGCCCGAATGGCACTTACATAACCTTCTTCGGATGCCCATGTGTGCGCACCTGCTCGCGAGCAAGCGCGCGCGGTTTGGTCAGTAGGGGATAAGCCGGAGTAGGTTGGGCTGACAAAGGAAGCCCAACATTCAGCGCATCTCAATTTCACCGAAGTCTCCAATATCATCAGGATCGACTGACCAATCCGGAGCCGCCCAGCCGCGCTCAACATACTGATGAATCGACG
>JBKJHT010000114.1:0-42525 GCA_046598945.1 Burkholderiales bacterium
TATTCTGTTAATCGGCGGACCGCGCTTTCGCGCCGTCACGCATTATTGGATTACGCCGCAACGGGTTGAGCAGGTCATCGCGGCCGTGCGCGATTGTGTCGCGGCATAGTCAAAAAAATCGACACAAATAGGCTTGATAGGCAATGGCCCGAGGCCAGTGTCTACCCTACCGGGTGGCCTAGGAGCCTGTCGGACTTGAAGAATCGCAGCGAAAAAGAGGCTGAGCGAGGACAGATTTTGACGATTTCGCCGGGCAATAGTCGTTCTATTGCCCAAGAAAGCGGCGAAATACGAGGTGGCCTAGGGCCATGGACCGCTCAGCCTCTTTTGCAGCCGATTTCCTTTAAGTCCGACAGGCTCCTAGGGCCAGGCAGTAGCAGCGCGACTCACCAGGCATGCCACGCCAGAAGGCAAGCAGAGGCTGGCCCAGGGTCATGCCGATTCCGACAAGATGCAAAAAGCCTATTCTTCCCCGTACCGCGGATTCCAATCTTCATCTTCGTTCAAACACTATTGGGATTGAGGTGGCGATGGGTTTTACGTAGAATCGTGCCGGTACCCATTTCCAACCCAATCTTCCCCTTGAGGGGAGACGATCCTCAACAATACGTCGCTAATCCATGACTGGACGCATTTTCGGCCTCACCATTCCGTTTGGCGACTATGTCGGCATCGAGCCGCTGGAACAAGGCGATGGCTTCGTGCGCACGGCGCTCGACATCAAGCCGGAACTGATGAACAGTTGGGGCGTCGCCCACGGCGGCGCGGTAATGACCTTGCTCGACCTCACCCTCGGCATGGCGGCCCGCACCATCGATATGCGCTCGAACGGTTCGATCACCGTCGAGCTCAAAGTGAATTTTATTAAGGCGGCGACCGGACGCATTCATGCCGAGGGCCGCGCCACGCTCGCCGGAAAATCACTGGTGTTCTGCGAAGGTGAAGTGCGCGATTGCGACGAAAATCTTTGCGCGAAAGCCACCGGCACCTTTAAACTCCTTTTACCGAGAACACCAGAATGAATCGTCCCCCTGCCCGCATCGGCGATCCACTTAGCGCCGTTGACACACCGGCGCTCATCATCGATTTGGATGCATTCGAATACAACTTGCGGCGGCTACCGGAATCGTTGATCGGCAAACCGGTGCGCGTGCGGCCTCATGCAAAAACCCACAAGAGCCCCATCATCGCGCTAAAGCAAATTGAGTTGGGAGCCATCGGCGTGTGCTGCCAAAAAGTCAGCGAAGCGGAAGCGCTGGTTTACGGCGGTGTGAAAGATGTGTTGGTCAGTAACGAAATTATCGGTGCGCAAAAATTGGAACGGCTCGCGGCGTTGGCCAAGCTGGTGAGGATCGGCGTCTGTGTCGATGACGCGCAAAACGTGCGCGATCTGGCCCTCGTCGCTTCGCGCCAAAATGCCAAGCTCGACGTGTACGTGGAGATCGATGTCGGCACGTCTCGCTGCGGCGTAAAGCCGGGTGAACCTGCCGTCGCGCTTGCGCAAGCAATCAGCGCCAGCAAACATCTGCACTTCGCCGGCTTACACGCGTACCACGGCGCCGCGCAACATCAACGCACCCATGCTGCCCGCAGCGCCAATATCCATGCGGCTTGCGAGCATGCCACCGCCACCAGGCAAGCGCTGCAAGGCGCTGGGCTCGATTGCCCCATCATTACCGGGGCTGGAACGGGAACCTATTTATTCGAAGCGGCAAGCAAGGTCTACAACGAAATCCAACCGGGCTCGTATATTTTCATGGACGCCGACTACGGCCGCAACCATAGCGAGGACGGCGTAGCGGTTGCCGATTTTCGCCAAAGCTTGTTTGTCTGGACGACGGTGATGAGCCGCCCCGCCGCCGATCGTGCCGTGGTCGATGCGGGATTGAAAGCGTTGAGTGTCGATTCCGGTATGCCGCTGGTCGCGGACTTTCGTGGCGTCGAGTATGCGCGAGCCTCTGACGAACATGGCGTGCTAATGATTAAGGATAGCGAAACCAAACTCGCGCTCGGCGAAAAAATTCGCCTAACGCCGGGTCATTGCGATCCGACGGTGAACATGCACGATTGGTATGTCGGTGTGCGAAAAGGGATTGTCGAGCAGTTATGGCCGATCAGCGCGCGCGGCGCGCTGTTTTAATTCCCAATAACTTTTAAGACCTGTCATTCCCGCGAAGGCGGGAATGACAAATCGGAAATAGGCATGTCATCGAACCATAATCAGCCACAAACCGCACCCAGATTGTCTCGTGGCATAGCATACCTGGAGCGCCGCACCCGCACTGCCTTGTGGCGATACGCTCCTAAACTAATTTAACCAACTGCTTACCAAAATTCTCGCCCTTGAGCATGCCGATAAATGCTTTCGGCGCGCTCTCGATGCCTTCGCTCATGGTCTCGTGATATTTCATTTTGCCTTGTTTGAGCAAGCCGCCGATTTCCGCGAACGCAGCGGGCCATTTGTCCAAATGATCCGTGACGATAAAGCCACGCAACAGGGTGCGATTCACGAGTAACGCGCGCAACAAGCGAATGCCTTTCGGATCGGCGTCGTTGTATTCTGAAATCATGCCGCACAGCGCAATGCGCGAGAACGCATTGAGCCGTGACAACACGGTATCCATCACTTCACCGCCAACGTTTTCAAAATAAGAATCGACGCCGTTCGGCACGGCGGCTTTAAAATCTTCACGCAAGTTACCAGCTTTGTAATCGACACAGGCATCGAAACCCAATTCTTTGACGACGTAATCGCATTTCGCTTTGCCGCCGGCGATGCCGACCACGCGGCAACCTTTGGCTTTCGCCAACTGGCCCACCACGCTGCCGACCGCGCCCGACGCCGCGGAAACGGCAACGGTCTCGCCTGCTTTCGGTTTCATGAACTCGTTAAGCCCGATCCAAGCCGTTGCACCAGGCATGCCCAGAATGCCAACGTAATACGACAACGGCGCCAGCTTCGGATCGACCGTCATCAACCCTTCGCCATTGCTGATCGCGTATTGCTGCCAGCCGGACATCGTGACGACAAATTCACCGGCCTTAAATTTTGCATGTTTCGATTCGATCACTTCCGCGACGGTGCCGCCGGTCATCACTTCGTTCAACTCTTGATATTTGGTATAGGACTTCACCGCATTCATGCGGCCGCGCATGTAGGGGTCGAGCGAGAGGTAGTGATTTTTCACCAATAGCTCGCCGTCTTTCGGGCTGGCGACCGGCGTTTGAACGATCTTGAAATTGCTTTCCGAGGCCCAGCCTTCGGGACGGCTGATCAATAAAACTTGTGTGTTTTGTGTTGCCATGATGGGTTTCCTCCGGGGGTAAAGACCTGCCGGTTATGGCATAATCTTAGATTAACGAATGTTAACATCCTTATGGTTTACGCTCTTAACGTATTCACGCTCATTCCCGGCAAAGAAGAACAGTATAAGGAATACAGCGTCAAGGCTGGCAAGATCATTTATGGTTATGGCGGCAAAGTGATCGCGTCCGGCCACGATCCGATTCGCCACATGCACGGCGATATCAAGCGGCAGATTTTCGTCGTGGTCGAATTTCCCAGCGAAACAGTTTTCCAAAAGATGATCGACGATATGGATCGCGACAACATTCATCACCTGCGCGAGACGGCATGCAAGGACTACATTTGGACGCTGTATCAGCCGTGGGATATGCGGGCGTGGGTAAAGGACTCACCCGTTAAATAACCTAATATGTCATCCTAAACCCATGTCATCCTGAACGCAGTGAAGGATCTGCTTTTTCCGGCGCCCATTAAAGCAGATCCTTCGCTTTGCTCAGGATGACATTTCGAAAAGTAATTTTGCTGTCGACAATAGAAAACGATTAAAACCATGCACGAAGAATTCGTCGGCACCATGCCGGTTCAAGATAAGCATCGCTTCGACGCCACCGCGCTTGAGCGCTACATGCGCGACCACGTCGAGGGGTTTTCCGGCACGCTCACCGTCGAGCAATTCAAAGGCGGGCAATCCAATCCGACCTATCGCTTGAGCGCAGGCGGCAAGCGCTACGTGTTGCGCCGCAAACCGCCCGGCAAACTGCTACCCTCGGCCCATGCGGTGGATCGAGAATATCGCGTTATCACCGCGTTGTATTCCGCCGGCATTCCCGTGGCAAAAACCTATACGCTATGCGAAGACGAAAACGTCATCGGCACCGCGTTCTACATCATGGATTGCGTCGAAGGCCGCGTGTTGTGGGATCAAGCGCTGCCGGGCATGAACCCCGACGAGCGCAAAGCCATTTGGGAAGAGTTGAATCGCGTCATCGCCGCGCTTCATAAAGTGGACTACGAAAAAATCGGCCTCACCGATTTTGGCAAACCGGGCAACTATCTTACGCGCCAAATCGGCCGCTGGACCAAGCAATACAAAGCCTCGGAAACCGAAAAAATCGATGCGATGGATAACCTCATCGCCTGGCTACCGGACAATATTCCGCCGGGTGAGGAAACCAGCATCGTCCACGGCGATTACCGCATGGACAACGTCATTTTCCATGCTACTGAACCGCGCATCGCCGCGATACTCGATTGGGAATTGTCGACGCTGGGCCATCCGCTCGCGGATTTTTCTTACCACTGCATGAGTTGGCGTTTGTCACCCGGCGAGTTCCGCGGCATCGCCGGCTACGATTGGAAAGCGCTCGGTATTCCTTCCGAAGAAGAATACGTCGCCGCCTATTTCAAACGCACCGGTAGATCGCCGATCGATTCGCGCCAATGGGACTTTTACATGGCGTACAACATGTTTCGCCTAGCGGGAATTTTGCAAGGCATTATGGGCCGCGTCGTCGATGGCACGGCAGCAAGCCAGCACGCGATCGAATCCGGCAAACGCGCGCGGCCGATGGCGGAAGCCGGTTGGCGGCAAGTGGAAAAAATTCTTAAACGATAATGTAGGGTGCATTTATGCACCCTGCTTATTTATTTTTGGTGCATAAATGCACCCTACATTACATTGGAACCAAATATGAATTTCGAATTCTCCGACAAAGTTAAAGCATTACAAGAACGCCTGGTGCATTTCATGAACGAGCACATTTATTCGAACGAGGCGGAGTTTCATCGTCAGGTGAATACCGGTGATCGTTGGCAACCGGTGCAGTTGATGGAAGACCTCAAGGTCAAAGCGCGCGCCGCGGGCCTGTGGAATTTGTTCTTGCCGGAATCGAATCATGGTGCGGGCTTGACCAATCTGGAATACGCACCGCTGTGCGAAATCATGGGCCGCGTGTTGTGGTCGCCGGAAGTGTTCAACTGTAACGCGCCGGACACCGGCAACATGGAAACCATTGAGCGCTACGGCAACGAAGCACAAAAACGCGAATGGTTGGCGCCGCTGCTCGACGGCAAAATTCGCTCGGCGTTCGCGATGACCGAGCCGGCCGTCGCGTCGTCGGATGCGACCAATATCCAAACCAGCATGGTGCGCGATGGCAAGGATTGGGTCATCAACGGCGCCAAGTGGTGGATCACCGGCGCGTCCCATCCGAACTGCAAAATTTTTATCGTGATGGGCAAGACCGATCCGAACAATTCCAGTCGCCACAATCAGCAGTCGATGATTCTAGTGCCGCGCGACACCAAGGGCGTGACGGTAGTTCGCCCGCTGACGGTGCTTGGCTACGACGACGCGCCCCATGGCCACGCCGAAATGAAATTCGAAAACGTTCGCGTGCCCTACGAAAATATTCTGCTCGGTGAAGGCCGCGGTTTCGAGATCGCGCAAGGCCGTTTAGGTCCGGGCCGTATCCACCACTGTATGCGAGCTATCGGCGTCGCAGAACGGGCGCTGGAGTACATGTGTAAGCGTGCGTTGACCCGCGTCGCATTCGGCAAAGCCGTGTCGGAACAAGGCGTGACGCAAGAACGTGTCGCCGAAGCGCGCATCATGATTGATTCAGCGCGACTATTGGTGCTAAAAGCGGCGGACATGATGGACCGAGTTGGCAACAAAGTCGCCCGCGCCGAAATCGCGATGATCAAAGTTTATGTGCCCAACATCGCACAACAAATCATCGAATGGGCGATCCAAGCCCACGGCGCCGGCGGCTTAAGCGAAGATTTTCCACTGGCCGAGTTTTACGCGCATAACCGAACCCTGCGCCTAGCGGACGGGCCAGACGAAGTGCATCGCAATGCAATCGCCAAAGTGGAATTCGGCAAATACATGTCGGAAAAAGGAATGGCGAAGAATGCGTAGATTGGCCTCGCGAAACCGTCCTCTGAATGCGTGCTGCATGCAACCCACGGATATATAAGGCAATATCCAAAAGCTATTGAAAACTTGCAACTTTTTCCCCATTTATCTATTCTAAGCATCTGAATTTCACCTCAACAGGAGCAACAGAAACATATGGAACCCAACATCCCTTTAGCAATTGGTTCAACCTCGCTGGGACTCTCGCAGAATCGCGTCCTACGCAATACCTATTTGCTGCTGGCCATTTCGCTGGTTCCCACGGTTATCGGCGCGTTGGTCGGTGTGAATATGAACTTTGGCTTCATGCGTGCCAGCCCGATAATGATGGCGATCGGCACCATCGCGATTTTCTACGGTTGGATCTGGGCGATTGAGAAAAATCGTGATAGTTCGCTTGGCGTCGGCTTGTTGCTTGGCTTCACCTTCTTCTTGGGCCTGCTGTTAGGCCCCTTGCTGCAGCGCACTTTGGGCATGAGCAACGGTGGCCAGTTGATCGGCCTCGCGGCGGGTGGTACGGCCGCAGTGTTCTTCGCCATGGCGGGCATCGCCACGACAACCAAGCGCGATCTCACCGGCATGGGCAAGTTTCTCGGTATCGGCGTGATTGTGGCGATGGTACTGGTGATTGCAAATATTTTCTTCCAATCATCGGCTGTGCACATGACGATTCTCGCGATCTTCATTCCGCTATCGGCAATGTTGATGCTCTATCAACTGCATGCTGTCGTACGCGGTGGTGAAGCTAACTACATCAGCGCGACCCTGAGCATCTTCATCAGCATCTACAATTTGTTCTCGGCGTTGCTGCAAATGCTTGGCATATTCGGTGGCCGTGACGACTGAGCTAATCCTGTAGCGCCGACGTAAAAAGGGCCCTCAAGTCATACGATTTGAGGGCCTTTAATTTTTCCACCTCCAACGTAACACCGCCCGCAGCAAATCTTCTATTGAGCGGATGGCGGCGGCGTCGATGAGATCGGGATGATTGATGGTGAGAAACACCACCGAGCCTTCATGGGTGGCGACGCCATCCAGCGCGTTGATGAAGCCGGATTAGGAAAGTTTCACCTGAGCATCGGCTTTTTGCCTTTGGTGGAAAAACGAATCGATGTCTTCCGACAAAATGACGGAGAGCGCAGGCATTCAGGCTCAAATCGGACGCCAGCGCGGTCACCAACGACGTTTTTCCCGTGCCCGGCGTGCCAAATAGCAAATAACCGCGCCGCCATGGAATACCCAATTCTTCGTAGCGGTGTTTCGATGCGAAGAACGCTTGAGGTCGGCGACAATGGTTTCTTTTTGTCCTTGCTTCAAAATCACCGATGACAGCTTTCGATTGTTGCCGAGCCACGCGCGCATTCATTCATTGGTGTAGGGGGCTGGGAATATAGATTGCGATTTTGTTCAGTTCGCGCGCGATACGTGCCTGGAGGGCCCCATGGATAAAGGCTTCCAGCGATGTTTTGCTACGCCTGAAAATTGGAAGAAACTAAGGCTTGCAACGATTCGAGCCTGCTGCGGATGACAGTCGCAACGCGCGCCGGTCAAAAAAATAAGCGAGGCACGTGTTACGCGCACCTCGCAAAGGAATCAACTGCCGAGGAGGAGGAGGAAGCTGATTCGAGGAGATTCTAAAATGCGAAGTCGTCTACGGAAAATTCTTCGCTGTCGAACAATTCGTCGTTGCCGCGTTCGAGTAACAATTTCACGCGGGCCAATCCGGGATAACGTAGCGCAATGCTTTCACCGGATTCGTCGCTAAGTTCTAGCATGCCGAGCGGGCTGTCATTCAGATTCATGGTTGCTCCAAAGTTAGTTTGCTTGACAGATACTGAGCAAGTGCTATGCCAACCTCGCAGGTCTCACATTAAATCCATATTTATCAGTTGCTTGGTATTTTTAGTCTGATACCAAAGCGGCGTTCATTCGGATTATTGCCGACGCAAACGACAAATTTTCGTCACATACGACGAGAATTTGAAATCGACTATCGACGATCTGCGCGAATCATGTCACTCGCCTTCTCGGCGATCATAACGGTGGGGGAGTTGGTGTTGCCGGAGGTGATGGTAGGCATGACGGAGGCATCGACCACGCGCAAACCCGCGAGGCCGTGGACGCGTAGACGCGAATCGACCACGGCATAGGTATCTGCGGCCGGGCCCATCTTGCACGTGCCGACCGGGTGAAAGATCGTGGTGCCGATGTCGCCTGCTGCCTGGGCTAATTGCGTGTCGGTCGCAACGTGCGTGCCGGGTAAAAATTCATCCGGCGCATATTTTTTTAGCGCGTTGGCGGCGACGATGCGGCGCGTGAGTTTGAGCGAATCTGCGGCGACTTGGCGATCGATGTCGGTGGAAAGGTAATTCAGTGAGATCTTCGGCGCCTGGCGTGGATCGCTCGATTGAATGCGCACATGACCGCGGCTGGTCGGGCGAAGATTGCACACCGACGCGGTGAACGCGGGAAACGAATGCAACGGATCGCCGAATTTATCCAGCGACAGCGGCTGCACGTGGTACTCCAAATTCGGCGTCGCGTATTTCGTACCCGAGCGCGTAAACACGCCGAGCTGGCTCGGCGCCATGGTCAGCGGGCCGGTTTTGAAGAACAGATATTCCAGACCGATGCGCGCCTTACCCAGCCAACTGTTGGCGATCTGATTCATGGTCACGACGTTCTGGACTTTGAAAGCCATGCGCAATTGCAAATGATCTTGCAGATTTTCGCCGACGCCGGGCAGTTCGTGGGCGACGGGAATACCGAGCGATTGCAAATGCGTGCCGGAACCGATTCCCGACAACTGTAATATCTGCGTGCTGCCGATCGAGCCGGCCGAAAGCAAGGTCTCGATTTTCGCTGCGGCAAAACACGCTTCGCCTAAGAGATCGAATTCGATGCCGGTCACACGCTTGCCGTCCAAGCGCAAATTTTTCACCAGCGCACCCGTCATCACTTTCAGATTCGGCCGCTGCATGATCGGCCGCAAAAATGCTTTGCTGGTATTCCAACGCACGCCGCGTCGCTGATTGACTTCAAACTTGCCCGTGCCTTCATTTGTGCCGCGATTGAAGTCGTCGGTCTGCGGAATGCCGATTTCGTTCGCGGCGGCGGCAAAGGCGTCGAGGATTTCCCACGACAGACGCTGCTGCTCGACGCGCCACTCGCCGCCCGCGCCGTGTAACTCGTTGCCGCCGCGCCAATTATCTTCGCTGCGTTTGAAAATGGGCAGCACGTTGTTCCACGACCATGATGCATCGCCGGTAACCGTTGCCCATTCGTCATAGTCGCGCGCTTGGCCGCGCATGTAGACCATGGCATTGATCGACGAACAACCGCCGAGCACCTTGCCGCGAGCGTAGTGAATGGCGCGGCCGTTGAGACCCGCCTCCGGCTCGGTGCGATACATCCAGTCGGTGCGCGGATTGCCGATGCAATAAAGATAACCAACGGGAATGTGAATCCAGATCCAATTATCTTCACCGCCCGCTTCCAGCAACAACACGTTGACCTCGGGATCTCGCGTGAGGCGATTGGCGAGCACGCAACCCGCCGAACCAGCGCCAACGATAATGTAATCGAATGCACCTACACTGCGTGTCATAGCCGCGAAAATCCTAATAGTGAAAAATCGATGCCACGCCCGAGCGCCAACACCTTAAACAATTCGCCCATCTCCGCCGGACTGAGTAGGCGTTGCGCCTGATTCGCCAGTGGAAGATATTGCGCCCCATTGGTCGGATCGATTTCGCCCAGTCGATCGGTGATGCCGCAGGCGATCAGAAATTTCGCTTGGGTCGTGTAACCTTCAACGTCGAGGCCCGTGCTTCGAGCCGCGTTCACCATTGCGCTGAAATTGACATGGGCGGTCACGTCCTGAGCGCCGGGCATAAAGAATGGATCGGTGTGGGCGCGGTGGCGATAGTGGCACATCAACGTGCCGGTGTTGCGGTCTGGGTGGTAATACTCGTGGTCGAGGAATCCGTAGTCGATTAACAAGGCAACGCCGTGTTTCAATGAATCACCTAAGCTGCGAACGAACGCCGCACCGGCGCGATGAATTTCGCTCGCATAGCCCGGCGCAACTGTAATGGACCGCGCGTGATCGAGAAGCGAACCCGGCGCCAATTTCCGATCTTCCCAAATAAAATCGCCCCCAGAAATCGCGACGCCGCGTTCATAAATTCCATCGGCTTGCCACGACACCAAATCGATCGGCATCGCGTCGAGCACCTCGTTCGCGATCATTACGCCGACGAAATTTTCAGGCAGCGCATCGATCCACTTAACCCGTGAAATCCAATCCGGCAATTCTTTCTCCAGGAGCACTTGTTGCCGTTCGCGCAAGTCCGGGCTCGGCTCCAAGATCAAGTACCGGTGCGGCTCCCAGCCTAGTTTTTCGAGGCCGCGCAAAAGGTCGCAGGCGAGTTTGCCACTGCCAGCGCCGAACTCCAGCACATCGCCGCCAGTCGCCTTCAACACTTGCGCGACTTGCTTGGCTAACGTCGCGCCGAACAACGTGCTCATTTCCGGCGCGGTGGTAAAGTCGCCCGCCACGCCGATTTTCGCCGCGCCCGCGCTGTAATAGCCCAGGCCGGGCGCGAACATCGCCAAGTCCATATAGTTGGAAAACGGAATCCAGCCACCTTCGCTGCGAATCATTTCCTTGATGGCCTGCGCGACGCGCGCAGAATGCGCAAGTGAAGCGGCATCGGTTTCCGGTAGATCGCGTGTGACGGGGGTGATGCGCAGCCGAGCTTCGCTGGTGCTGCCGACGGCAACACTCATGGCTGCGGCAAATCCTTGCGCCAAAACAGTTCATAGCCGACTGCCTCGCAATCGGCATACGCCTCCGGCTTTTCGGTGGAAATCCTAGCCGCCAAGACGCCTTTTTTCGCCAGACAAATCGCCAGAATTTCTTCGCACAAAGTTTCTTGCAAGTTGAAATGCCGCTCTTGGCTGATGCGTTGAATTTCAGTGCGCACAAAATCGTAATCCACTACGCTTTCGATCTTATCGCCCCGCGACGAAACCGCTGCATCAAAGTACAAATCGACATTGATAATGACGAGTTGCTTTTTCGCTTTCTCGTGCGGATGAACGCCGAGGGACATCTGCGCGCGATAGTTCTTCAAGAAAATACGTCGCACCGGCTCGGGCATATTCTTCGTCGAGACGAACGATGAGGAAAGTTTTTCTATATCGTGGTAGTTCATGTGCCTGCAAGACCTATTGTTGGGAGTGGCCAAATCAACCGCCGGCCCCTTGCCCCTCGCCCCTCTGGGGAGAGGGGCAAGGGTGAGGGGCGGACATTGTTTCATTTGAAAACTTCAATTGGAAACTTTATACATCACATCACGATCCAGCGGCATTAGGCGCTGGCCACCATCGATAAAAATTGTTTGGCCCGTCACCGATTGGGTGTTCAGCAGGAACAATACGGCCGCAACAATGTCATCCAGTTTACCCGCTCGCCCAAGCGGCGTCATGCCGTGCGCCTGAGCAAAATTATCCGGCGTTTGATCGCCGCTCACCAAAGTCAAGCCCGGCGCGACGGCATTCACGCGGATGCGCGGCGCCAGCGCCATGGCCATGGTGTGAGTCGCAGCGTCCAATCCGACTTTAGAAATGGTGTAGGAAAAAAAATCCGGATTGAGGTTAGCGATTTTTTGATCGAGCAGATTGATGATATTGCCCTCGGCGCCGGCGGGAAGACGCTTGGCAAAATCCCGCGCCAACAAAATCGGCGCGCGCAGATTCGTTGCGTGCATCGCATCCCAATCGGCCGCGCTGACCGAGCCAATTTCATCGAAACTAAAAACCGATGCGTTATTCACCAAACAGGTCGGCGCGCCGAGTTGATCGGCGCAGCGTTGCATCAAGCCCTCGACTTCCGCCGATTGGGCAAGATCGGCTTGCAGCGTAATCGCGCGTCGGCCAAGTGCGCTGATTTCTTTTTGCAACGATTGCGCATCGGCGCTCGACCGATAAAAATGAATCGCCACGTCCCAGCCCGCAACCGCGAGCCCATGGGCAATTGCACGACCGATGCGCTTCGCCGCGCCCGTCACCAACACGATACCGTGCGCTTGAGTTCTGTCTGTCATGGGGAAATTTAGTTCACGTTAAAGTCTTCGAATGTTGCCTTGCCAGCAGCCCCGTGGATACTGGTTTGCAACAATGCATGCTCGGTAAGCCGCGCTGGTGCTGGCTTTCCGACCAACTGAGCACGTCGATTATCTCACACTACGTTTGCACCACATCGTAGGGTGCATTTATGCACCAGAGATTGAATGGTGCATAAATGCACCCTACTTTCAACATTCAGACGCGATACACCTCACCTTTGCGATCGAGCATGCGCAGCAACGTCGGCCATTCTTTATCGAGCTTTGAACCATTGGGGCCGCCCATCTGCAGGTAACCTTTCTGGGCAGCCTGTTCCGCGAGAACAATAAGCTGCTCGCGGCCACCGGCCATCGCATCGATTTGGATTTGGCACGCGGTGTCGAGGTAATACATAAAATGGAATGCCTCGCCGACGCTGGCGCCGAGCGACAACAATCCGTGATTGCGCATGATCATGGCTTTTGATGTCGCGCCAAGGTCGGCGGCGATGCGTTTGCGTTCACCCATGTCCAGCGCCACGCCTTCGTAATCATGGTAGGTAAGCATGCCGTGGATGCGCAGCGCGTGTTGGCTGATCGGCAACAAGCCGTCTTTCTGCGCCGAGATGGCGACACCGGCTCGGGTGTGAGTGTGTACCACGCACGCGACCTCGGGCCGCGCCTGGTGCACGGCGCCGTGGATGACGAATCCGGCGTAATTAATGCCGAGGCCTGTCGCATCGTCGACGATGTTGCCGTCCTCATCGATCTTCACCAAGCTTGACGCAGTGACTTCGTCGAACATCAATCCGTAGGGATTGATGAGCAAGAAATGGGTGCCGGGCACCCGGGCGGAGAAGTGGGTGTAGATCAAATCGGTCCAGCGATACTGCGCCGCGAGCCGATAGGCCGCGGCGAGATCGCAGCGCATGTCCCATTCCTCTTGGCTGACGCGATCCCGCACGGACGGGGACTGGATGGATTTCAATTGTCTTGCCGATTCGCCCATGGTGCTCTCCTTTGTTACTGCAACGGTAACGCAATGTTAAACCTTTTGCGCCAAGACAGATGATTCCCATGCATCGGAAAGCGGCGAGCGCCAAATGCAATATCGCCACAAGGCGCTTCCAGCTTTGTTCTCAGGCTACCATGCCCAGACCGCCGCATCCCTAATGGCTCCTGGCGCAGCGCTCGATTGACTGACAATCGCCGTTTAAGCAAGGTTCTGCCTAGTCGGACTTTCATGGCATACTGCCGCCGATTTCCCTTGTTCTGAACGACTCAACAACAGCGAATCCATGCATACAACAATGACCACCACCGAGATCTTTCTGATCGCGATGACGATCATTTTCACGATTCCTTATTTGATTTGGCGACTGGGTAAGATCGAGTACTACGCGCCGCTGGTAGGAGTTCAAATCATTACCGGCATCTTGCTAGTCCATTGAAACATTGAAATCGCACCCCATATAGGATGCATGGGAAAAATGAATCTGACGGAAGGCGAGCGGCAGGAATTGGAAAGTTTGCAGCGAAAGCGCACTGCGGCGATAGCGCAAGTGCGACGAGCGAGGCTGATCCTGATGCTTGACGATGGGGCGTCGCGGGACACGATCAAGAGTGAATTGAAGTGCGACTCGCGTTTCATTGCGACATGGAAGACACGATTTGCGGGAGAGCGATTGGCGGGTTTGCATGGTCGGCACCCGGGACGAGCGCCGCGACGCGGCTTGGCGCGACTTGAAGCGCGAGTCTTGAACTACACGCTCAAGCGCAGCCCGCGCGACGGTTCGACGCATTGGAGCAGCCGAAAGCTTGCCGCTGAGTTGGGTGTCACGTTTATGGACATCCAGCGCATCTGGCAACGCCATGACCTCAAGCCGCATCGGCTTGAGGGCCACATGGTTTCGAACGATCCGGATTTTGAAGCCAAGGCAGCCGATGTGATTGGCTTGTACCTTAACCCACCGGCCAACGCGGCCGTGTTCAGCGTTGACGAGAAGACAGCGATTCAGGCCCTCGACCGCAAGGATCGAATGCTGCCGCTTTCGCCGGGACGCGCCCAAAGCCATGGCTTTGAATACAAGCGCAACGGCACGCTGAGCTTGTTCGCCGCATTCAACACAACCACTGGCGAAGTCCTGGGCAAAACGGCACCCCGTCATACCAGTGCTCAATTCGTTGCCTTCTTGAGCGAGGTTGTCGCCAGCCAGCCCGAAGGCCGCGACATCCCTGTCATTTGCGACAACGTCAGCAGCCACAAAACGGCGACCGTTGCAGCGTTCCTTGCTGATTATCCGAACGTGACGATGCATTTCACACCGACCTATAGCTCATGGCTGAACCAAGTTGAAAATTGGTTCGCCAAAATCCAACGTGATGTCATCACGCGCGGCATATTCACCAGTACCTCCGATCTGCAAAAGAAGCTCATGCGCTACCTCCGTCAGTACAACAAGAATGCCAAACCAATGAAATGGAAATACGCAGATCCCGCTCGTCGAATCCGGTGCAATTCATCTGTTTCAGCGGACTAGGTTACGAAAAACACTCAATGTCATGCTGGACAACGCGATATTTATGCAAAAGGAAATCACATGGTCAAACAAATTTTCGTAAACCTAGCTGTTAAGAACCTCATGCACACCAAGGCGTTTTTTAGCAAACTGGGCTTTTCATTTGACCCACAATTCACCGATGACAATGCGGCTTGCATGATTATAGGCGAGAACATTTTTGCGATGTTGTTGGCCGAGCCGATGTTCAAGACATTTACGCCAAAGGAACTTTGCAACGCAAAGAAAAGCACGGAAGTACTTGTGGCGCTGGCACTGGAAAGCCGCGAACAGGTCGACGCAATAGTTCGCCAGGCCGTCGCCGCCGGCGGCCGTACTTATAAAGAAGCGCAAGATCATGGGTTCATGTACGCGCACGGATTTGAAGACCTGGACGGACATATTTGGGAACCGTTTTACATGGAACTCAACGCAAAAAACTAGCGTTGCCATTTTTCAGGAAGGAGAACGCAATGAGCGCAGTGAGAGTTTTGGTCGGTACGCGCAAAGGCGCATTCATTCTGACCGCCGGTGGCCAGCGCGATCGCTGGAACGTGGACGGCCCGCACTTCGGCGGCTGGGAGATTTACCACATGAAGGGATCGCCGGCCGATCCGAATCGCATCTATGTTTCGCAAACGAGTAGTTGGTTTGGGCAAACGATTCAGCGCTCTAACGACGGCGGAAAATCCTGGGAGCCGGTTGGAAACAAGTTCGAATACGACGGCGTGCCCGGCACACATCAGTGGTACGACGGTACACCCCATCCCTGGGAATTCAAACGGGTTTGGCATTTGGAACCCTCGCTCAGCGACCCGGACACGGTCTACGCGGGGGTGGAAGATGCGGCATTGTTTCGCTCCACCAATGGTGGCCAAACCTGGCATGAACTAGCCGGACTTCGCAATCATGGGTCGGGGACGTCTTGGCAACCCGGCGCCGGAGGGATGTGCTTGCATACCATTCTGCTCGATCCGCGCAATTCGCAGCGTATGTTCGTCGCCATTTCCGCGGCGGGCGCGTTTCGCAGCGACGATGCCGGCGCGACTTGGCAACCCATCAATCGCGGCTTGCATTCGCAATACATCCCCAATCCGACGGCGGAGGTGGGCCACTGCGTACACCGCATCGCCATGCATCGCTCGCGCCCGAACGTGCTGTACATGCAAAAGCACTGGGACGTGATGCGCAGCGACGACAGCGGCGATTCCTGGCGCGAGATCAGCGGCAATTTGCCAAGCGACTTTGGCTTTCCGATCGAGGTGCATGCACACGATCCCGACACGATTTACGTCGTGCCGATCAAGAGCGATTCGGAGCACTATCCCCCCGACGGCAAGCTGCGCGTGTACCGCAGCAAAACTGGCGGTAACGAATGGCAGGCGCTGACCAACGGCCTGCCGCAAAGTGATTGTTACGTGAATGTCTTGCGCGACGCGATGGCGGTCGATTCGCTCGACCCTTGCGGAATTTATTTCGGCACCAGCGGTGGCCAAGTGTACGCATCGGCGGACTCGGGAGACCACTGGGCGACCATCGTCCGCGATCTGCCGGGCGTGCTGTCCGTCGAAGTGCAAACCTTGCCGTGATAAGACTCGTACTACCGTCGCACCTGCGCGTACTCGCGCGCATGAGCGGCGAGGTACAACTCGACGTTCAAGGTTCGATAACGCGGACTTCAGTGCTCGATGCGCTCGAAGCCCGCTATCCGATGCTGCGCGGAACGATTCGCGATCAAGTCACACAGCAGCGCAGACCCCTGGTGCGATTCTTTGCGTGCGGGAACGATGTGTCCCATGACCTCCCGGATGCGCCATTGCCCGAGGCCGTATGCGACGGCAACGAACCGCTCCTGATCGTCGCCGCTATTGCCGGGGGATAAATACAACGACCTATTGCCGTTAAGGGTGCTGCCCGGTGGAGGTGATCAGATAATTTCGTAATATATTTGTACTGTTAAGAGGCACAAAAATTTACACGAACATCGTACTTTCGAACAATGACGCACCGCGCAGTCGACCGAGGCCGTGTAAAAACGTCGCCGAAATATCGAAAAGAAAAAATAGACCTTTGAGAACAGCCGCTATGCGACAAGCCGGGAGCGCCGAAAGGTTTCAGGTACCCCGTTTTTGATGTTCGGAAAGATTTTTAAGCGTTTTCGCACTGTCGCCACCCTTTTTGGGCATTCGATTGTTTTGCCCAAACGTCGGCTTGGTGTCGCGAACCTCACAATGAACTTAGCAGGCTACGTGTCTCTCCCCCATCATGCGGACTTTGGGCTGATGGGGAAAGCTGCAATTTACACGGCAATGGGCGTCGTTAATCTAAGCAAGCCCTCGCGTTAGTATCCATGATTTAGTAAACCTGATCCGCTTCGGCTCCGTAGCAATCGCCCCAGCCGGTGATGCGGCCATCTCGGTGCGAATTTCCACCACGAGCGCGCCCTTGGTCTTGTAATACCAACAGCGCGAGGAAGTAAACGGTTCGTCGACGTTGACGACAAGCTGGTGGCCGATAACGTCAGTAATTTGCATATCGTGCACATGGATACATTCTCGGGTGTAAAGATACCACCAACGCGCTCAGGGTATTTGCAAGGGCCCACCGCTTGAGCGGTGCACGGCCTAGGTTCGTGCGGAAAACTCTACCGACCGTCGACATCCGCGTCAACGGAACCGAAGCTAAGCGTGGCGGCGCAGCATTGCAGTTTGTGGTGCGTTAGAGCGCTATCGATGCGGAAGGAAATTAAGCGGCAAGCCGGGACAATGCCATTGCATTTCATATAATCGCCCCAGTCCGGACGACGTGATATACGCCGTTCGCATATCCGGCCCGCCGAAGCAGATGTTCGTGACCATAAGATCGAATTCCGGGACCGGTATTTTTGCGCGCACTGTCCCGTCCGGTGAGATCGCCGTCACGCAACCGGTGCCGAGCGTGGCGACGACCACATTGCCTTCGGAATCAACGGCCAGCGAATCGAGGCGTTCGTAGTCGCTAAATTTGTAAAGGAGGCGGCCCGGCCAGAAGAGGTGAGGGCCCGGCGCGAGTTTGCCTGGGCTCTCGATATCAAAGGCCCACACTCTTGCGGCACTGGTCTCTGTGACATAGAGCGTCTTCTCGTCGGCTGAAAGGCCGATGCCATTCGGCGCATCGATTGGATGGACGATCTCGCCGATGGCGCCGCCGTTCGGCTGAGCATAGTAAACCGCCCCTCGGTCCATCGTGCGCCCACGGCGTTTTCCGAGATCGGTGAAATAAAATCCACCATGGGCATCAAATATCAAATCATTCGGCCCTTTCAACGGTACCCCGTTGCACTCGATGTATAGAGTATCGACTTTCCCGGAAGCGATGTCGACTGCCTGGATGCTTCCACCGACGTAACCGGGCGCGAGCCCATCACCGGCGCGTCGGAAAGGGCCTTGCTGGATCCATTCAAATCCACCGTTGTTGCACACATAGATGCGACCGTCAGGACCCATTGCCGCGCCATTTGGCCCGCCGCCGCATTCGGCGATGACGCTGATTTGGCCATTCGGGCTCACCCGACTAAGTGTGCCGCGCTCAATCTCGACCAGAATCACCGAACCGTCGACCATTGCAATCGGCCCTTCCGGAAACTTAAGGCCTCGACAAATTTCTTTCATGATCGATCTCTCCTGATTCTATTGTGTGAGCGGTGTTAGCTGTGCGACTCGGCTGAGTGAATCGTCAGCCGATCTTTTCAAGTTTGCGCAGACTGCGCAGACCCGCCGGCGCCGGCATGTTTGGATAGACCTGGGGCCATGCGGTGTAGGAGACTTCGCCGACATATAGATCGCCGCGCGAGTCAAGTGCAAGGCCGTGCGGCGCGATGAACTGATTCAGGCCCGTGCCAGCACGAATGTCGCCCAGGCGTCCGACGAGCTTGCCTTCGTGGCTCAATATGCTGATGCGCGGGCCGAGATTGGGCACATCGCGATTTACGGGCATCGTTGGCCCAATTTCACCCACATAAAACTGTGGTTGGCGACCGCCATCGGCACACAGTCCGCAAGGGCGATGCAGGTTATTCCATTGCGTTTCGTATTTGCCCTCGCCATCGAACACTTGCACACGATGGTTCTCGCGATCGGCCACGTACACCCAGCCGTCGGCATCGCAACAAATGTTGTGCACGATGTTGAATTGACCCGGATCGCAGCCCGGTTCTCCCCATGACTTGATCAACTTGCCGTTCGCTGAATACTTGTGTACGCGTGCGTTGCCGTAGCCATCGGACACATAGATATCACCGTGCGGCGAGAGCGCGGTGTGGGTGCAGCGGTGAAACGGCTCTCCGCTCATATACAGCGCCCGTTTCTGGGGAATGCCGATGGTCAGCAATACCTTGCCCTCGAGTGTACATTTGCGGACACTGTGGTCACCATCGTCGGTGCAATACAGACTTTCGTCGGGGCCCATGTGCAGACCATGGGCTCGGTTAAACAGCCCCTCGCCCCAGGAACACAGGAAATTACCTTCGCGGTCGAACACGATCATCGGATGCGCACCGCGATTGAAGACATAGACCCTGTCCTGCTTATCTACCGCCACAGCGGCGACGTCATTCAACTCCCAGCCGTCGGGCAGCTTTCCCCAGTTGGCGTTTACCGCGTAGCGAAAGGGTCCCTCTCCTAGTATTGTGGTCATAGTTGTCTCTGCGAAGGCGGGTAAGAACCGATAAAGGTGAACGATCCGATCAAGTATATAGCAGCCAATCGGGAACATCATTAAGCGAGACATCTGAGCGCTCACCTTTGAGCGGATGCGGCGAGCGGACCACAATGTTAGCCTCGCGGAATTGTGAAAATAGAAATCATCTGTACCGGTGACGAGGTTCTAACCGGCGCCACGATCAATTCCAATTTCAGCCACAGCAGCCAACGCCTAGGCGAGGTTGGCCTCGAGGTGCGCCGGGGGACTACCATCGGCGACGATCGAACAACGCTGTTGGAAGCTTTCGAGCTTGCCAGCCAAAGCGTTGAACTCGAGTTTCGTCAGGAATGGTTGGACAAGATGGCGGATTCCTTGTGTCGTCGCGTCCGCGCAAAGCCTGAGAGCACCTGCGAACAGGCCGTGTTACCGGCCGGCGCGAAGATGCTCGAGAATCCGATCAGCACCGCGTGCGGTCTTGCGCTCAATATTAACAAAGCGCGATTTTGCCGACCTTAGCGCCGAACTCGTGGCGCGCACGTCGCGGCAATGAACCAATGTAACCTACGCCCTAGCGGTGTTGGTTGAAATTGACGAAGGTGCCGACCGCATCGACTTGGGCGGCACGATTTGCGTCGCAATCGCGAGCGACAACGAAGTCGTTACGCGCCACATCCGCATGCTCGGCGGGCGCGAAGGGGTGCGGTGGAAATGGCGCTTGACTGCCTGCGGCGCTCTCTGCAGGGGCTTCCTGTAGACGAGCGCATCGACTTCGAGAAAGTGTCGCGTGCGCTTTTCAGTTAGAAGGCTTGGGCGCGCCGGCAACGGATACACCGCGAACGTTGTGTTTCGCGATGAGGGCTTCGACCATGCCGCTTGCTTTTATTTCTTCGACAAACGCCAGCAAGAATTTCGCGCCCGCATCACGGCCCTTGGGCGTGCCGATCGACTGCTGAATTGCCGTGAACCGCCCATCGAGGATACGCGCTCCCGGGTAGTTTGATGCATCGATTATTAGACGCGGCTTGAGGCCGGCGAGTACTTCAAGTTTGTCTCGAGCGAAATCCTCGAATGAGGCATCGATGCTGGGTGTGCGAATCAAGGTCGCGTGTTTGATGTGCCGGCTCAAATATAAGTCGTAAGCGCTTTTGTCCATGAGTGCGATGCGAACACCTTCCCGATCCACCTGGTTAATATTTTGGATCGGTGACCCGGGCGGTACAAGATAGCCGGCGTCGATCTCCAGGTAGGCCGACGAAAATGCAATCACGTTGGCGCGTGCCGGCTCGCTACCCATAAACGCGACATCCCACGTGTCGCTCTGCGCGGCATCGGCCATGAGTCCGGGATTTTTGAACCCAACCACTTCGAAAGCAACATCAAGCCGGCGGGCGAGCTCCGTTGCAAGATCGATCACTATGCCGCTGTAGGCGCCGCTCACCGGATCGCGCGTCGATAGCAGGAAATTGCTGTGATTAATGCCGACGCGCAGCTTGTCCTTTGGCGTGAGTTCGATTTTAGCGTCAATGGAAGGTTGAGTAGTCATCGGCGCAAGGTAACGCGTATTGGACGTGAACGCAACTACCGACTGTCACACTACCGACTGTCATACATACGCACGTGTTCGATAGCCTTAATGATGCCTGAAGAGCCGCGCCCAGCCTGCCTCACAACCCAGTTGCCGATCTATCGAAGGGAAACTGATGCATTGAAAATTAGCGCGTCTCGTGTAAATGTATTGCGAAAGACAGTCGAAGAGTGCGCGGGTAATCCGATTGGGAAAGAGAGAAGATATCCTACCTCCGAGCTTCCGGTGACATTTCGTCTTTGATTGCGGAGCATCATTGAAAATAAGGTGCGAATCCTTGCTGGCAGTCACGAATGACGGCCCTCCGAAAGTGTGATCGAATTGTCGCGTTGCATTTTGACTAGTAATTGGCATCCATCAGCTACTTCAGTTGCATCCCAATTACGCAATCGCTTTCGGGCTATCTTCTCACTCTGGACAAACTTATTTGAGGAATACGTAGTCATCCACGGGCGCCAGATCGAGCGCAACCGGTGGCTCTACACAACGATCCCGCAGCCCTTGTTGGAACCGTTTAAACGAAGCAAGACTCGCCAGTGGGTTGCTGGCGTCGGCAGTCTCGATCGCGGCGAAGTGGACAAAGCTCACTCCGTCCGCGAGCTTAAAGCTCGCATGGCGTATGCCCGCCAATCGCGAGGCGCGCAATTCCTCGAACATCGCACGTACCAAGCATCGTGAGAGTCCATATTTATGAGAGCTTGTAGGGTAATTGCGCCGGATGTAAGGCGTCGCCTAGTCAAACATGCAATGGGATTGGGGGAGTAGTCAACATCTGGCGCAATGGCCTTAGGTGGCACCGGGCTAGCCCCCACCCGGCGCCGTTCTGTTATTGCGCGCGTGCTAGTGCGGGGCTTTTTTGATGATCGCGCCAACCAGTCAAGCAGCCACCTTACGCAGCGCCAGCGGACGAATCTTGGGCGCAAGCAAAGGCTCGAGTTCGCGTTTGGCCATACGGATCTCATAGCTGCGTTGTAGATTCACCCAAAACTCCATGCTCATGTTGAAGTACAGCCCCAGCCGCACCGCTGTATCTATGGTGATCGGCCGGCCATTTTTCACGATGTCCGTAATCCGGCTCGGTGGCACATCAATGTCGCGCGCGAGTTGGCGTGCCGTGATGCCCATGGGCGTCAAAAAATCCTTAAGCAATATCTCGCCCGGCTGAATTTCTGGTAATAGTTTCTTGGCCATAGTTTTCTCCATCAGTGATAGTCCACGATCTCAACCCGGTATATACCATCGTCTTTCCATTCAAAGCAGATTCGCCATTGGTCATTCACGCGGATGCTGTGCTGCTTTTTGCGATCACCTTTGACTGCCTCGAGCCTATTGCCTGGGGGCACTCGCAAATCGTCTAGCTTGTCCGCCGCGTCCAACTGTAACAGCTTGCGCCGGGCTACCGACTCAACCTGCTTGAACCGTCGCACGGCGATGCTGTTGAACAGATTTTCGGTATCAGCGCAGGCAAACGATCGAATCATCATCCAATGTTATTCTGTTACACAGAATATGTAAAGGAGAAATGACGGATTCAATGAAACAGCGTCACCCGCTTTACCAAACACTACGACGCCATGGGTAACATCATCACCAAACCGTACGGGCACCTTAGCTAGGCCGAAGCGTTGCATAACATCGCACCGAGGCAGTTGTTTTGCTCTGCGGTTTGCCGGAAACGTCCTTTATCGTTGCGCTCTAGTATTGTCCCCAGAGTTTCGGCAGTTCATGGTTGGAACAGATCATGCCAAGGGAAGAAGCGGCAACCAGGAAAAGTGGTGGTCAATCAATAGGTTTTCTTGATGACCGCAGTTGAAGCAGCCGTCACCAAGGAGGATAAACAACCTTGACTTGGCATGGTTGGCGATGAGGGAGTAGACAAGGGGCTTGTATAGCTCGCGCTTGTCTTGGATCCTACGTGCCTTTGCCTCGGTCGGTGTAGGCGGTGTTGTTCGAGTGGACTTTACTTTCGGCCGGAAGACCTCGTCAGCCCGAGGTGCTTGTATAGATCGATGACCTCTCCAGTAATTGGATCCCATGCTGCTTCTATTCTTGAAAGACGAAATGACCGCCCTTCTCCGCGTAGGTGACAGAATGCGTCGATCATTTCACCTCCCGTGGCTTCAATCTGGGTTATCTCCCACTTTGACAATGAGTCGCTGCCATCCCTGTATCGAATTGCGATGCGCATGGTGCTGTTTCGAGGGGGTTACCTAGGCTGTAGAAAAATCTAATAATCAAGAAAAATCAGATCGTAACTTTTTGATTTGTAAATGCGCGATTTTTGCATTTAGCGTTTTTCCACAGCCTCAACGTTGAAGGTAGTCGGCGCTGCGCGGTTTCATTGCGCAGCGTCCGTGTTGACCGTCGAGTTAGGCGCCCAGCCGGACGAAAAGAAATCGTTCAACACAGAGACAACTGTAGCCCACGCTGCGCGGGCTGGTGTTTCGGTTTCACCGAAGCCCCGAGCCAGATGCTGAGACACCACGCATTGAGATTGTGTCTGGTGTAGTTGGTCCTTGTAAGCTCCGAATAAAACCTTACAAAACGGTCGAACTGGCGGTGCTGCGCAAACACCGCGCAAGCGCCCATCATCTCGTCGAATAGCGCGGCATCTGCGTTTAGTCCAATGTGATCGAATGCCACATCGATATATGACACCAGTTTAGTATTTAGATGAGGTTCTCCTGTTCTGCTCCAACTCGAAAAGCTCTTTTCACATCCAAGCGAGTGGCATGCACTTGCGGGCGAGTTGATAGCTTCCAGAAGCGCAATCATCTCAGGCCAGTTTTTTGCCTCGGGAACATCGGCTATGAGATGGGGGTTCGCTTTCAGATCCATGTAACCGTAATTGACGCTATCGCCGTGATCGATTGGCCAATATTGAATCGCCAAGTTGTTTTCGCCGATTTTCAAGGGAACGCGCACAGAACGGTCTTGGGGACCTAACAACTATCGGCTGACCGAAGTGTCGGCTTACCAGGCGACATTCTGGCGGGCTGTTACAACAACGTCAATCGTAACAGCATGTAGAGCCATCCCCGCACATTACTCGTCGGGACAAACCGGACAATTCCTTGGAGACCATACGTGACATCCGTTGTACAACCCGCAGTGCCGCTTCTCGCTTGAGTACTCGATCAAGTATGCGTCGGTCGCGATTGCTATGTCGGTGGCGCACGGCCAAGCCGACGTTCGTCTGTAAGTAATGGTGGTCGGAAATTGCCCGAAATACCAAAACTCACAACATTATATTAGCGAAAAATTGACCACGCATTCGCTTGGCGATATAGTGCCGCGACAAATACCCATCACCTACCCCTCCCTTCAACCAAGGAAATCCATGAAAAAAACACTTATCGCCATGGCCTGTGCCCTCAGCGCTTTCGCCACTTCAGCGGCCGACATGACCGAAGAACAAAAAACGATTTACACGCTGGGCGCCATCATCGGCAAGCAGCTTTCGGTGTTTGATTTATCGTCGGAAGAAGTTGCGTTCGTCATCAAAGGCCTGAGCGATTCCGCGAGCGGCGCCAAACTCGCGGCAGAAGGCGAAATTTATGGTCCAAAAGTTCAGGAGTTGGCTAATATGCGGCGCGCATTGGTTGCCGGCAAACAAGCGGCGGCGGGCAAATCCTTCGCTGAAAAAGCGGCGGGCGAACCCGGTGCTGTAAAGACGTCGTCCGGTCTGGTTTACATTTCGCTTAAAGACGGCGCGGGCACGAGCCCAACCACCGCTGACACCGTGAAAGCCAATTATCGCGGTAGGCTGATTGACGGCACCGAGTTCGACAGCTCCTACAAGCGCGGCGAGCCGATCGATTTTCCGCTGACCGGCGTCATCAAGTGCTGGACCGAGGGCCTGCAAAAAATGAAGGTCGGTGGCAAGGCGCGCCTGGTGTGCCCCCCGGAAATCGCCTACGGAGATCAAGGGGCGGCTGGCGCAATTCCGCCCAATGCAACCCTGAATTTTGATGTGGAACTGCTTGCCGTCACCCCGGCGGCGGCGCCGACGCCCGAGGCTACCGAGCCGGCCGGCAAACAATAATCGAGGCTATTGCGTCGCGCTGAAAATGCCACTGAGTTCGGTGGCATTTTTTTTGCTAACGAATCATCGACCGCAATGCTCGTCTTACGGCAAGTCCCGCACTGAACATCGCCAATACGATCAGCGCCACGATCAGCGCCGCGCCGAATTCCATGTTTGGATTTCGGAACGAAAACTCCCCCGCGTAGAGTTTGACCAGGGGTGCGGTGGCTTGGTTGAGCCCGTAGATACCGAGTGTGACCAGCCCCAACGCCAACAGGCCGCCGAGCACTGCTTGCATGGCGCCAAAATAAAGAAACGGCCGACGGATAAAGCTGGGCGTGGCGCCGATGAGGCGGCTGACTTCGATTTCTTCGCGCTGATTGAGGATTTGCAGGCGGATGGTGTTCGCCATGACGAACACCAGCGCGAGGCCCAACACCAGCGTCAGAAAAAATACCGCGTGTTTTCCGAACTCGACAAAAGCGCTGAGTTTGCGCGCCCAATCGGAATCGAGTTCGACCCCATCGACCTCGGCCCACGATTGAATTTTTGTCTTCAGCGCATCCAGCGCCGCGACTTCAATTGACTTGGGCTTGATCACGAACGCGTGGGGTAAGGGATTTTCCTCCAGCGTTCTGGCGATGTCGCCGATGCCCGCCGATTCCAATTCCGCCAGCGCGGCGTCTTTCGAAACAAAGCGCGACTCGGCAATATTCGCGGTCGCGCTCAAGCGCTCTTTCACCGCAGCGACTTCGGGCTCGCCTGCGCTGGTTTTGAAATAAATGCTGAGCTTGGGCTCGGGATCTAACTTGCCGGCCAGGCTGGCGACGTTGTTGACGACAAGGTAGGCGAATGCCGGCAAACTCGCGACCAGTCCGATCACCAGTATCGTAAACAACGAACCGATGGGGTGCGCGAACATTCGGCGCCAAGCAATTTGCAGCGCATGAAAATGTTGATTCAACCACCCGCTCATGGCGTCAGCCTGCCTTGGTCGAGATGCAGAATGCGCGGCTTTAGGCGTTCGATATGCGTGTGATCATGGGTCGAGACTAACACCGTCGTGCCGACCTGATTGAACGAATGAAACAACTCGAAAATCGCCGCGCCGTGATCCGCATCCAGATTGCCTGTTGGCTCATCGGCGACCAGCATGGTCGGCCGGTTAACGATGGCGCGGGCAATGCACAGGCGTTGTTGCTCGCCGCCGGACAAAGCGATGGGAAAGGCTTTTTCTCGATCGAGCAGGCCGACTTTATCGAGCGCCGCGCGCACCCGGCGCACCATGTCCGATGGTTTATAGCCGTTGATGTAAAGCGGCAACACGACGTTGTCGAACACCGTCCGGTCAAACAATAATTTGTGGTCTTGAAACACCAGGCCGATGTTTCGACGCAGCACCGCCAGCCCGGCGGGACGCAGGCGCGTCAAATTCTGTTTATTGATTTCGACGCTACCGTTGCTCGGCAACTCGATACCGGCGATGAGTTTGAGCAACGTGCTTTTTCCGGCGCCGGAATGGCCGGTGAGGAACACCATCTCACCTTGGGCGATGTCGAAGCTGACATTTTTAAGCGCCTCGAAGCCGTTCGCGTAACGCTTGTAGACGCGGCTGACTTGAATCACTCGATCAGCGCCTCGACGAAATCGTTAGCGCTGAAGGGACGCAAATCATCAAGGCTCTCTCCAACGCCGATGAACGGTATCGAGATCGGCCGTGTGCCCGCAATCGCCGCCACCACGCCACCTTTGGCGGTGCCATCGAGTTTGGTGACAACCAGGCCGGTGAGCTGCAACGCATCATCGAAGATTTGCACTTGCGACAAACCATTCTGACCGGTGTTGGCGTCCAACACTAATAAAATTTCATGGGGCCCTGTCGGATCGGCCTTCTGAATCACGCGCTTCACCTTTTTAATTTCTTCCATTAAATGCAATTGCGTCGGCAGACGGCCCGCCGTATCGGCGAGAACGATGTCGACGCCGCGCGCCTTCGCCGCTTGAATCGCATCGAAAATCACGGCGGCGGAATCGCCTTTTTCCTGCGTAATCACCGTGACATTATTGCGCTCGCCCCACACCATCAATTGCTCGCGCGCCGCCGCGCGAAAGGTATCGCCGGCAGCAAGCAACACCGACTTGCCCTGGGCTTGATACCATTTCGCCAATTTGCCGATGGTGGTGGTCTTGCCGGCGCCGTTGACGCCGACGAACATGATGATTTTCGGCTTAGGGGAATCGGCTGAAGAACCAGCATCCTTGGGCGTGCCTGGGGCCACGCGCCTTTCCAATGGGCTAAGCAGCTCGCTCAGCGCGCCTTTCAAAGCACCTTTGAGTTCTGAGGCATCGCTCAATTTTTCTTTGCGGACGCGGGCGCGAACGTCGTCGATAAGCTTTTTCGTGGCCGTTACGCCCACATCGGCTCCGAGCAGAATCTCTTCTAACTCTTCATACAGGGCTTCATCGATCTTGCCGCGGCTAAATAAGGCCGTGAGCCGACCACTGATTTTTTCCCGGCTTTTTGTCAGGCCGGTCTTGAGCCGCTGCAGCCAGCCTTCTTTTTTTACCTCTGGTTTGGCAAGCTCAGCGGGCTTTTCGGTGGACTTAAAGAAACTAAACATGAATTAGGCGGTCAGATGCGAAAGGCCTAGGCGCAGGCGGGATCGATTAGAATAGGTCTTGCTACTACTTGTAAGACCCGCATTTTAGCCTCAATGCGCTTGCCTGACCACTCACACAACTTGATGAAAACGGACGCATGAAAAAATTCATTGGCTGCCTCTTACTCGTCGTGCCGGTTCTGTTCGGTTCGATCCCTGCCCAAGCGGCACAACCCATCACCAACGAATTCAAACTCGACAATGGCCTGAAAATCATCGTGCGCGAAGATCACCGCGCGCCGGTGGTCGTGGTGCAAGTATGGTATCTGACCGGGGGTATGGATGAATTCAACGGCACGTCCGGCGTTGCCCATGTGTTGGAGCACATGATGTTCAAGGGGACGAATGACGTTCCCGCCGGGCAATTCTCCAAGACGATTTCCGCCAATGCCGGCAAGGACAACGCCTTTACCAACCGCGATTACACCACTTATTTCGAGCAACTACGAAGCGACAAACTCGAACTCGCCTTAAAACTTGAAGCTGATCGTATGGTGAATTTGAATATCACCGACGAGGAATTCGCAAAGGAAATCCGCGTCGTGATGGAAGAACGGCGCTTGCGCACGGAAGACAAAGCCCATTCCATTGTCTATGAGCAGTTGCTCGCCAATGTTTACAACGCCCATCCCTACGGCCGGCCGGTGATCGGCTTCATGAACGATCTGGAGAATATGAAGGCCGCAGACGCGCGCGCTTGGTACAAAACTTGGTACGCGCCGAACAATGCGACCTTGGTCATTGCTGGTGATGTCGATTCGAGCGAGGTGCTGAAGCTGGCGCAACAATATTTCGGGCCACTGAAAGCACAGACGCTACCCGAGCGCAAGCCGCAGACCGAACCCGAACAGTTGGGCATCAAGCGCATCATCGTCAAAGCCGCGGCGCAATTGCCCTATCTCGCCATGGCCTATCACGCGCCGGTGTTGCGCGACGCGGCGAAGGATTGGGAGCCCTATGCGTTACAAATCCTAGTAGGCATTTTGGATGGCAATGAATCGGCGCGCCTGAATAAACAACTGGTACGCGATTCGCGCATCGCCAGCCAGGCGGGCGCCGGCTATGACGCCATCGAGCGCGGCCCCGGCATGTTGCTCATCGACGGCACGCCGAGTGACGGCAAGACCGTTGCCGAACTCGAGACCGCGTTACGCGAGCAACTCGACAAGATTAAAACCGAAGGCGTGACCCAAGAGGAATTGCAACGCGTGAAATCGCAAATCATTGCTGGTCAAGTGTTCGGCTTGGATTCCATGTTCGGCCAAGCGATGCAAATCGGCCGAACCGAGAATGCCGGATTCTCCTGGCGCGATTTAGATGTGATGCTGGAAAAATTGAAGCTGGTTACCGCCGACCAAGTAAAACAAGTGGCGGAAAAATACATTCAAGATGACCACTTAACGGTTGCAGTATTAGATCCCCAACCCGTCGATCGAGTTAAGCCGCGCGAAGCATTGCCCGGTGTTCGCCATACTCAATAAAGGTGTTATGGAAAATTATCTATCGAAAATTTCGATCGCAAAGATCGAGAAAATTTTTGTCGGCACGTTTTTGCTGGCCGCAAATATACAAGCTTATGCCGGTTTGCCGATCCAACATTGGACCACGTCGGCGGGTGCGCGCGTGTATTTCGTCGAGGCACGCACGCTGCCGATGCTCGATCTCAGCGTCGAGTTTGCCGCGGGTTCGAGCCGCGATCCGGCGAATCGCTCCGGCACCGCGAGCATGGCAGCCGGCTTGATGAACAACGGCGCCGGCGGTTTGAGCGAGGATCAAATATCGACCAAGATTGCCAACATCGGCGCGCTCGTGGGTAGCAGCTTCGATCAAGACCGCGCCGGCTGGAGCGTGCGGACGTTATCGAGCGAACGTGAGCGCAACGAGGCCATCGATGTGCTCGCAAAAATGATCCAGGAACCCGCCTATCCGGCGGAAATATTGGAACGCGAAAAAGCGCAACTTGTCTCCGCTTTACGGCAATCTACCTCGGACGCCGACAGTGTCGCCGAACGGCAATTTTACAAGGCCTTGTATCAAGATCACCCCTACGCGCAAAAGCCCACGGAGACGACAATTAAGCCCATCACCCGCGACGATGTGGTGGCGTTCTATCGTACCCACTACACTGTCGACAACGCCGTCGTTGCCATGATCGGTGATGTTTCGCGCGCCGAAGCCGAAGCGATCGCAGAGAAATTGACCGACAAGTTACCGAAGAGTCAGACCGCGATCGCGGAAATCGCGGCGGTGAAAATTCCGGCGAAGCCGCTCTTAAAAGAACTACAGTTTCCCTCGACGCAAAGCCACATCATGCTGGGCTATCCCGGCATGAAGCGCGTGGATCCGGATTACTTTCCGTTACTGGTCGGCAACTTTGTGCTCGGCGGCGGTGGCTTCGCCTCGCGCTTGACCAACGAAGTGCGCGAGAAGCGTGGTTTGGTTTACAGCGTGTCGAGTTACTTCATGCCGATGCATGACTTGGGTCCCTATCGCGTGGCGCTGCAAACGCGTAAGGATCAGACTAAAGAGGCCTTGCAAGTGGTGCGCGACACCATTAAGGATTTCATCGACAACGGCCCGACCGAGGAAGAATTGACCAACGCGAAACGCAATCTCGGCGGCGGTTTTCCCCTCCGTATCGACAGTAACCGCAAGCAATTCGACTATTTGCAGTTGATCGGGTTTTATAAATTGCCACTCACTTTTCTCGACGACTACGTGAAAAAAGTCGAGCAGGTCACGATCGTGGAAATCAAAGACGCCTTCAAACGACGCGTCGTGCCGGACAATATGGTGACCGTGGTAGTGGGCTTGCCCGATGCGGTGGAACAGAAGGTAGAAATCAAATAAGTAGTCGCAAGGCGGTTAACCAAGTCCGTATCATCGGCGGACTGTGGCGCAGCCGGGTGATCGAATTTCCCGATAGCCTCGGATTGCGTCCGACACCCGATCGAGTTCGCGAAACCGTGTTCAATTGGCTCGGACAACGCCTTGACGAAAAAACGTGCCTCGATCTTTTCGCCGGCAGCGGCGCACTCGGTTTTGAAGCGCTCTCGCGCGGCGCGGCCGAGGTATTGATGATTGAGCAATCGGCGCGGGTTGCCCATAGCCTGAGGGATAATGCGCAGCGTTTGGGCGCCAATAATTTCACCGTCGTCAACGCCAATGCTTTACGGTATTTACGCGATGCAGCGCGGCCATTCGATGTGGTTTTTCTCGATCCGCCCTTTAATCAAGGCTTGCTTGCGCAGGTATTGGCGCTGCTTCCGGCATGGCTCACACCCGACGCGCAAGTCTACGCCGAATCGGAATTGAGCTTTGCGCCGGATGCCGCCTGGAAAATCCTCAAACAAAGTCGCGCCGGTCAAGTAAAATTCCAACTCATGACACTTGCCGCCGACGAGGAAAACTAAATGACGCGAGCCGTTTATCCCGGAACGTTCGATCCGCTCACCCTCGGTCATGAGGACGTAGTAAAACGCGCCGCGAAACTATTTAGCGAAGTAATCTTGGCGATCGCCGAGAGCAGCGCTAAACGCCCCCTTTTTTCCATAGATGAGCGCGTTCAAATTGCAACCGAGTTGCTGCGTCCGGTGGCGAATGTCAGGGTGGTGCGCTTTGGCGGTTTGCTTACGGAATTCCTAAAACAACACGACGCGAACGTCATCCTGCGCGGCCTGCGCGCCGTGTCGGATTTCGAGTACGAGTTCCAAATGGCAGGAATGAATCGCAAACTGTTACCCAACGTCGAGACCGTGTTTATGACACCATCGGACAACTACATGTTTGTCTCGGCCTCAATCGTGCGCGAGATCGCCACCATGGGCGGCGACGTCGGCCAGTTCGTCAGCCCGCTGGTCGTGCAAAAAATGCAAGACAAGCTGCAAAAATAAAAATGGCCTTGTTGATTACCGATCAATGCATCAACTGCGATGTCTGCGAGCCGGAATGTCCGAACGACGCGATCTATCAAGGCATCGAGTTCTACGAGATTAATCCCAAACTTTGCACCGAATGCGTCGGCCATTTCAATCAGCCGCAATGCATCGAAGTGTGTCCGGTCGAGTGCATCATTCCGCACCCGGAAGTGGTCGAAAGCAAAGACATTCTGCACGAAAAATATCTGCGACTTACCCAGGCCAATTTCCAACCGTAGGATGGGTAGAGCGAAGCGAAACCCATCGGTAGCCAAAATCTATTTTGTAAGACCATGATGGGTTTCGCTGCGCTCTACCCATCCACCGAGAAAATGGGAAATTCAATTGCGTAGTCTGTGGAAACGCTTCCGTGCTTTGTCGCTGCGCGACGAGGCAATGGTCGGCGTCGCGGCGCTGGCGCTGGTAATCGGGGTGTTCTGGGCAACCTACAAATTCATGCGGCCGGCGCCGCCGGATCGCGTCACCATCGTCACCGGCCAAGCCGATGGCGCCTACCAGATCTACGCCGCGCGCTACAAGGATTTCTTCGCCCGCAACGGCATTGCACTCGACATCAAACCCTCCGCCGGCGCTGCGGAAAATCTGCAACGGTTGCTGGATAAAAACGAAGACATCGACATCGGTTTTTTGCAAAGCGGTGTCACCCTGGGAAAAGATATCGAAGGCTTGGTGTCGCTGGGTGTGATTTATCCCGAGCCATTGTGGTTATTCCACCAAAAGGATTCGACCGTCGCCCAGCTTGACGACCTGAAGGGCAAGCGCGTAGCCATTGGCCCGGAGGGCAGCGGGACGCGCTCACTTGCCCTCGAGTTGTTGCGCGCTCATGGCGTGGCGGACGAACCGACCATCCTCTCGCCGCTCGGCGGCATGAGCGCGGTGCAAGCGTTGTTGAATAAGGAAGTCGACGCCGTATTCATCGTCGGCTCGGCGCAATCGAGCGCCGTTTGGACTATGTTGTATACGCCGGCGGTGGAGATGTTCAGCTTCACGCAAGCGGAGGCCTACGTGCGCCGCTTCCCGTACCTGTCGGCATTGACTTTGCCGCGCGGGACGATCGATTTGCCGCAAAATATTCCGCCGCGTGATATGAGCCTCGTCGCGCCGAGCGCGATTCTGGTGGCGCGAGAGGACTTCCATCCGGCCTTGATCGATTTAACTTTACAAGCCCTCAGCGCCAACCACGGCGGCGCCGGATTGTTTCAACGCGCCGGGCAATTTCCGTCGGCCAACGGCGTCGAGATTCCACTCTCACGCGAGGCCGAGCGCTATTATAAAAGCGGCAAGCCGTTCCTGCAGCGCTACTTGCCGTTCTGGGCGGCGACGCTGGTCGATCGTCTGATTTTCATGCTGCTGCCGATCGCGGCGGTACTGTTCCCGCTGTTTCGCGTGGCGCCGGTTTTGTATTCGTGGCGCATACGCCGCCGGATTTTTCGCTACTACGGCGAGTTGAAAATGATCGAACTGGAAGTTCGGCAAAAGCCCGAAAGCAAGTCGCGCGACGAGTGGCTCGAATCGATCGATCGCATCGAGCGCGCCGCCCATCGCATCCCGACGCCGCTCGCGTTTGCCGATCAGGTCTACACCTTGCGCCAGCACGTGCATATGGTGCGCAAGGCGTTGTTACATCAATTTTTCGAGGCGGCGAAAGCAGAATAAGGTTTTGGCCTTCAGCGCATTCACCCTCCTTTCTAGAAGGTGGAAATATGATCAACGCGTTGATGACGAATTGACGAACCAACTCCCTGAAAATTTGATCGCGCCAGGAGCCGCATCCAGCTTGCCGTACCGCGAACGCCATTCCGGGAGCCAACATCCAGGGGCTGGCCTAAGGCCATCCGGTTTCTGGCAGGGTATGACGCGAATGGCTGATAATTAACCGTTATTAGACTATCGGTGCTAAACTTTTGCCCATGATGCGCCGATTTCTCGTGCTCCTAATGTTGCTCGTGCCGCTCCAGCTTTCCTGGGCGGCGGTGTCGGCTTATTGTGAGCATGAACCCAAAGCCGCGTCTCACCACGTCGGTCATCACGAACACAAACACCAGCAAGACCAATCAAATCACGGCAATGACTCCGGACCCGATTCCAAGCCGAGTAACTTCGATGCGGATTGCGGAGTTTGTCATGTAAGTTGCTCAATGGCGCTAGGCGGTGGAATTGCGCCCTCGGATTTTACCGGGTCGGATTTCACGTCCGCACACCCACAATCGCTCCAACTCACGAAGTTTTCTTCCAAGCCCGAACGTCCGAAGTGGATCGGCCTCGCTTAGTCGGCGAGGCGGCATTTCCCTTTAATACTCCTTAGTATTCTTGCGTCGTTGACGCTTGCCTCTCGCCGAGTTCTTTGTTTCGTCCTTGCTAAAGGATTAACTATGGAGAATTCGATGCGGCTATTCGCATTTGCTAAAATTTTCAAGCCGCTCGGTTTGGCGGCATTGCTTGTCAATCCTGGCTTTGCACAGGTAAATGGCGCGCCTCTCAACGACGGTAGAACGCGCGGCGTTGCAGAAGAGCCTGCCGTGATGTCCTTGCGTGCCGCAGAAGATTTGGCGTTGGTGTCGAACCCCGATCTTGCGGTGGCTACTCGCGAGCTGGAAGCCATGGAAGGAGCCGTCATTCAGGGCGCAGCGCGGCCTAATCCGCAATTGGGGTTCTTGCTCGAGGATACCCGCAAGGCAACCCGCACGACGACCCTTCAACTCGATCAGCCGATCGAGTTGGGTGGCAAACGCTCTGCCCGCCTGGACGCGGCTGTGCGCGGACGCTATATTGCCGCGGTCGAACTTGACGTTCGCCGCGCGGAGATTCGCGCCACGGTTACAGCCAACTTCTTCGGCGTGTTATCGGCGCAAGAGCGCGTTCGGCTCGCCCAAGATGTGGCTAATCTTGCGAAACGGGTGACGGAAGTCGCCGGCAAGCGCGTGGCGTCGGGTAAAGTGCCCCCTATTGAGGAAACCAAAGCACGCGTCGCCGAAGCGAATGTACGCATCGATCTGTCGCTTGCTCAAAGCGAGTTGCGCACGGCGCGTCAACAACTCGCGGCCACCTGGGGTAATCCCTCGCCGCGTTTCGAACGGGTGGATGGACGTCTCGAGCCACTGCCATCGTTGCCTTCCTCTGAAAGTATAAACGCACGGCTAGTGGACTCACCGCACCTCAAACGAGCGAGGATTGAAATACAACGTCGAAAGTCGCTCGCCGACCTCGAGCGTGCCAAGCGAACGCCTGACCTCACCGTTAGTCTCGGCGCGATACGGTCGGAGGACCTGGGTCGTAATCAACTCCTTCTTGGTGTGTCGATTCCGATCCCGGTATGGGACAGCAATCGCGGCAACCAGCTCGAAGCGTTAAAGCGCACCGACAAGGCCCGCGATGAACTGGCGGCCACGCAGATTCGACTGACGAGCGAAGTCCGACAAGCCTATGAGCGCTTAAGGGCCGCTCGCAACGAAGTGGAAACCCTGCAACGAGACGTGTTGCCCGGTGCGCAAAGCGCTTACGACGTAGCAATAAAGGGATTCGAATTGGGCAAGTTTAACTTCCTCGACGTGCTCGATGCCCAACGTACCCTATTCCAGGCTAAATCTCAAAACCTGCGCGCGGTTGCCGAAGCACACCGGGCCGGCGCCGAGATCGATCTTCTTCTGGCTGACACGACAACGCTTAACACGTCACCTGCTTCCAAACCCTAGGAGCCCAAATATGAATTTCGATATGACAAAAAACATGATCTTCTCAAAGAAGTCGCTCCTGATCGCGTTATTAGTGCTTATCGGTGGCGCGTTAGCCGGATGGTTCGTGTCTTCCGGCAAAGCAGGGCCGGAAGCAACCAAACCTGAAGTCCACGCGGAAGGCAAAGATGAGCATGGCAAAGACGAACACGCCAAGGGCGAAACCGGTAAAGAGGAACACGGCAACGAGGAAGGTCGTGCCGATGAGGAAAAAGAATCGCGCATAAAAATGACCGAGGCGCAGGTCAAGCAAAGCGGCGTCGAGATCGCCACGGCAGGGCCGGCGCGCATCGGCAGTGCGGTGAAATTAATCGGCGAAATCCATCTCAACGCAGATCGCACCGTACACGTGGTGCCGCGACTGACCGGCCTGGTCGAATCGGTATCGGCAAGCGCAGGCGATCGCGTGCGTAAGGATCAAGTCCTCGCGGTGATTTCCAGCCAGTCCCTCGCCGACCAACGCAGCGATTTACTGGCCGCACAGAAGCGGCTTGCGCTGGCGCGCACGACACTCGCGCGTGAAAAAAAACTGTGGGAAGAAAAAATCTCCGCCGAACAAGACTATCAACAAGCTCAGCAAGCGGCAGCGGAAGCCGAGATCGCCCTGCAAAGCGCCACGCAAAAGCTGGTGTCGTTACGTGCTGGCACAGCGTCAGGCGGCAATCTGACGCGCTATGAAATCCGCTCGCCGATCGACGGTGTGATCACTGCAAAGAAAATCTCGGTCGGCGAAGTTTTGAAGGAAGACAGTAGTATCTTTACGGTCGCCGATCTCGCTACCGTCTGGGCGGAGATGACGATCTATGCAAAAGACTTGAATGTCGTAAAAGTTGGGCAGAAGGCCATCGTCAAGGCGACGGCGTTCGAATCGCAAAGCACTGGCACGATTTCCTACGTCGGATCGCTGGTCGGAAAAGAAACACGCGCCGCGACCGCGCGCATCGTTTTACCTAACCCAGATGGCACGTGGCGTCCGGGGCTCGCGGTGAACATTGATCTCCTTGCCGGTGAGGCCGATGTGCCGATCGTCATCGCATCTGAAGCGGTGCAAACCTTGGGTGACAAAACAACGGTGTTTGTCCGCGAGGGCGATCAATTCGAGCCGCGCCCGGTAGACCTCGGGCGAAGCGACGACAAGCGGTCGGAAGTTATATCCGGGCTCAAGGCCGGTGAGCAATACGCTGCTAAGAATAGTTTCATCCTCAAGGCCGAAGTGGGCAAGGGTGAAGCCTCTCACGACCACTAAGGATTCGCGATGATTGACGCACTGTTACGCTTTTCCATCGCCCGCCGCTGGGTCGTGTTGTTCCTGGTGTTAGCCGTCGCCGCACTCGGCCTGTGGAATTACCAACGATTGCCGATTGATGCGGTGCCGGACATCACCAATGTCCAGGTGCAGATCAACACGCAAGCCGAAGGTTATTCGCCGCTCGAAGTCGAGCAGCGCATCACGTTTCCGGTAGAGACTGCGATCGCCGGCCTGCCGCATATCGAATACACTCGCTCAATGTCGCGCTACGGCTTATCGCAAGTAACGGTGATTTTCGCGGACGGCACCGACATTTTCTTCGCGCGCAATCTTATTAACGAGCGCCTGCAGCAGGTCAAGAGCCAACTGCCCGCCGGCATCGAGCCGGGAATGGGGCCGATCGCCACGGGTTTGGGCGAGATATTTCTTTACACCGTTCACGCGGACGAGCAAGCGCGTCAGCCGAGTGGTCAGCCCTACGACGCGACCGCGTTGCGCACATTGCAGGATTGGGTCATTCGTCCGCAGCTTTTGCAGGTGCCTGGTGTGACCGAAGTGAATACCATCGGCGGTTTCGAAAAACAGTTCTACGTCACGCCCGATCCTTCACGTCTGATGGCATATGGTTTGAGCTTCGACGATATTGTCACAGCGCTCGAGAAAAATAATACAAGCGTAGGCGCTGGTTACATCGAAAAAAACGGCGAGCAATACTTGATCCGTTCGCCCGGCCAAATCGCCGACATCGCCGGCCTCGAGCGCGTGATCGTAGCGCATCGCGAAGGTGTGCCGGTGACGATTCGCGACGTGGCAGAGGTCGCGTTCGGCAAGCAACTGCGCACCGGCGCGGCCACCCGCGATGGCGAGGAAGTGGTACTGGGAACAGCGGTCATGCTAATCGGCGGTAACAGCCGCACGGTGTCGTATGCGGTATCGACCAAACTCGACCAAATCAACAAGACCTTGCCCAAAGGCGTGACCGCCGATCCGGTTTACGACCGCACGGTGCTGGTGGACAAGACCATCGCCACGGTGCAAAAAAATCTGCTCGAAGGCGCCATACTGGTTGTTGTCGTACTACTGCTTATGCTCGGAAACGTGCGCGCGGCGCTGCTCACTGCCATGGTCATTCCGCTGTCGATGCTGATGTTGATGACCAGCATGGTCGAATCCAAAGTTAGCGCTAATCTAATGAGCCTTGGTGCATTGGACTTCGGCTTGATCGTCGATGGTGCGGTGATTATCGTCGAGAATTGCATTTTGCGACTGGCCGAAAAACAGCATGACATGGGTCGATTACTCACGATCGAAGAACGATTTCATTCTGTCTTCGCCGCTACCCGAGAAGTATTTACACCCAGCTTGGTCAGCGTACTGGTGGTGATCCTCGTCAACCTGCCGTTGCTGGCATTGACCGGCGTCGAAGGAAAAATGTTCCGGCCGATGGCAACGACCGTCATCATGGCGCTGCTCGCGGCGCTGGTGTTGTCTCTCACCTTTGTGCCTGCCGCCGTTGCGTTGTTCTTGACCGGAAAGATCGAGGAAAAAGATAATCTCATTATTCGCAGCGCAAAGCGCGCTTACGCACCAGTGTTGGAGCTCGCACTTCGGCTGCGTATCCCGTTTCTAATCGGCGCGATATTGTTTGTCGTTTTCTGCGGGTGGCTGGCTTCGCGCTTGGGCTCGGAATTCATCCCGAGCTTGGACGAGGGCGATCTGTCGGTACAAGCCCTGCGCATTCCCGGCACCAGCTTAAGTCAATCGGTCGATATGCAGGCTCAGCTTGAACGCGCTCTCAAAGATTTGCCCGAAGTTAAAACCTTTTTCTCTCGTGTCGGCACGGCGGAAGTCGCAACCGATCCAATGCCACCAAACATCTCCGATGGCTTTGTTATGCTCAAGGAGCGCGAAGACTGGCCCGACCCGAATAAGTCCAAAACGGACTTGGTGGAGGAGATCGAAAAGCGGCTAGAGAGTATTCCCGGCAACGCGTTCGAGATCAGTCAGCCGATTCAACTGCGTTTCAACGAACTTATTTCCGGCGTGCGCTCCGATCTCGGTGTTAAAGTCTATGGCGATGACCTGGGTCAGTTGCTCAAGACCGGAAACGAGATCGCTAAGGTGCTCAACAGCGTGCCCGGCGCGCAGGGCGTCAAGGTTGAGCAGATCGCCGGCTTGCCGGTATTGTCGGTTGAGCCGGATCGCGATGCGCTGCTGCGTTATGGACTTAACGTTGCGGACGTACAGGATGTGCTGGCCGCTGCCACCGGCGGCCACGAAGCCGGCCAGATTTTCGAGGGCGATAAGCGCTTCGCCCTCATCGTTCGCCTGCCGGAACATTTACGCAGCGATCTGAACGCGTTGAAGCGCTTGCCGATACCATTGCCCGGCGAAGGGTTCGTTCCGCTCGGCGAAGTCGTCAGCCTCAACATCGCGCCGGGCCCGAACCAAATCAGCCGCGAAAACGGTAAGCGCCGGTTGGTCGTTTCCGCAAATGTGCGTGGCCGCGATCTCGGTGGCTTCGTCGCGGACGCGCAGCAAAAGATCGAACAACAAATCAAACTGCCGACCGGTTATTGGCTGGCGTATGGCGGAACGTTCGAACAGTTGCAATCCGCGTCGCAGCGCTTGACCCTGTTGGCGCCGATCACGCTGGTGCTGATCTTCGGGCTACTGATGATGACCTTTGGTTCCGCCAAGGATGCGGCGCTGGTCTTCTCCGGCGTACCGCTCGCGCTAACCGGCGGCGTGATTTCATTGTGGTTACGGGGAATTCCCCTGTCCATCACCGCCGGCGTGGGGTTCATCACGCTGTCGGGTGTCGCGGTGCTAACCGGCGTGGTGATGGTCGCGGCGATTCGTGATCGGCTCGCCAACGGCGTTGAACTCGACGCGGCGATTCGCCAAGGCGCCATGCTGCGGCTGCGGCCCATCCTGATGGTGGCCTTGGTCGCGGCGCTAGGCTTTCTACCGATGGCGCTTAACGTCGGCACCGGCGCGGAAGTGCAGCGTCCGCTTGCAACGGTTGTGATCGGTGGAATTATTTCCTCTACGCTCCTGACACTGTTGCTGTTGCCCGGTCTTTACCGCATGGCTTATCGCGTCAAACCCGAGCCTGCGGCCCTGACGGTAGAGTCCGCGAGTTGAAAATTCACTTGATGCAAAACACCATTTCGATCGCGCTACCAACTGCACAGCGTTTGCTCCGGAAAAATGACCGTGCCACGAGGCACAGCCAGCTTGCCTCGCCAAGCATGCCGCGCCAGGAGCCAACATCCAGGGGCTGGCCTAAGGCCATGCGGTCGATGAGCCAACTGAAATCGTCGATCGTTCGCCTCAGCGTGCAGGCACGTCAATGGTGGGGAAGCCCTACGGTCGCCAGACAACATGGAGCCTACTTTTGAACAATCCTCAACATGATGCCTGCAACGGCGAGGTTGGCGGCGAGCCGCGTCGAACTGATACTTTACCTTCCGCGATCAGCGCGAGTGCCGTGTTCCTCATTCAGAAGATGGATTGTCCAACCGAGGAAAAGCTCATTCGCGATCGCCTGGAAGGCGCAGCCGGAATCGACAACCTGCGCTTCAATCTAATGCAACGCGAACTGACGGTGCAGCATCGGCTGCCATCCATCGATTCAATCATGGCGACGCTGGTAGCGTTGGACTTGGAACCGGCCGTGAAGTCTGATTCGCTGCGCAGCGCGGTATCTCCCGACGACGAACACGCGGCATTGTCGGCCGACTACGCCATACCGCGTCGCAAGTGGGTGCTGATGGGGATTGCCGGCCTGGCGGCGATCGGTTCGGAAGTCGTGGCTTGGAGCACCGGCCAGGAAACCTCGTGGCCGGTGATCGCGCTGGCGCTGCTCACTATCGTCACCGGCGGTCTTGATACGCTCAAAAAGGGCTGGATCGCGCTGCGCAATTTTTCGCTCAATATGAACTTTCTGATGTCGCTCGCCGTGATCGGCGCGGCGATCATCGGACAGTGGCCGGAGGCGGCCATGGTGATCTTTCTGTTCGCTTTGGCGGAGATGATCGAAGCGCTGTCGCTCGACCGCGCCCGCAACGCCGTCAAAGGTCTGATGGCTATGACGCCGGAGCTTGCGCTTGTGCAAGGTGAGGGTGGCGCGTGGCGCGAGATCGCGGCGAACAAGGTTGCGCTCAACGCTGTGGTGCGCATCAAGCCGGGCGAACGTATTCCGTTGGACGGGAAGATTGTCGAGGGGCAGACCAGCATTAACCAGGCGCCGATCACCGGCGAGAGCATACCGGTCGCCAAGCAGCCGGGTGATCCCGTGTTCGCTGGCACCATCAACGAGCGCGGCGCCTTCGACTACCGCGTGACCGCAACCCAAGACCATTCCACGCTGGCACGCATCATCGCCACCGTTCAGGAGGCGCAAGGACAACGGGCGCCCACTCAGCGCTTCGTCGACCAGTTCGCACGCTACTACATTCCCGCGGTCGTGGTGTTGGCGATTCTCGTCGCAGTTGTGCCGCCCTTGTTGATGGGCTTGGCGTATCAACCCTGGCTCTACAAGGCGCTGGTGTTGTTGGTCATCGCCTGCCCGTGCGCATTGGTGATTTCGACGCCGGTAACCGTGGTCAGCGGCCTCGCGGCAGCGGCGAAGCATGGCATCCTGATCAAGGGCGGCGTCTATCTGGAACAGGGGCGCAAGCTTAAGGCGCTGGCGCTGGATAAGACCGGAACCATCACTGTCGGCAAACCCGTTGTGACCGACACGCTGCTGGTCGCTGCGGTGGATAAGGCGCAGTTGTTGCGCCAAGCGGCGAGCCTCGCCATGCGCTCCGATCATCCTGTATCCACCGCCGTCGTGGCTTACTGGAAAACGCAACAGGCGGCTGATCAGTTGATGGAAGTAAGCGATTTCGAGGCGCTGACCGGCCGCGGCGTGAAGGGCACAATCGACGGCGAAACGTTTTTCTTGGGCAATCACCGCTTGGCTCACGAGCTGGGCATTTGTGGCGCGGACCTGGAAGCGAAGCTCGAAGCCTTTGAGAAGAACGGCAAGACGGCGGTCGTACTTTGGTCGGCAACCGCGCCGCTGCTCATTCTCGCGGTCGCCGATACCATCCGCGAAACCAGCGTCGAGGCGATCGAGCGGATGACTCGGATGGGCATCGAAGCCGTGATGCTCACCGGGGACAATCCGCATACCGCCCAAGCCATCGCGGCTAAAGTGGGTCTGACCGATGCGCGCGGCAACTTGCTGCCCGAAGACAAGCTCGCCGCGATCAATGATCTGATCGCCAAGCACGGATATGTCGGCATGGTGGGCGACGGAATCAATGATGCCCCGGCGCTGGCTAAAGCCAGCATCGGCTTCGCCATGGGCGCAGCGGGCACGGACACGGCGTTGGAAACAGCGGACGTGGCGCTCATGGACGACGACCTGCGCAAGATTCCAGACTTCATCGAGTTGAGCCGCAAAACACATGCCGTGCTGATGCAAAACATCACACTGGCGTTGGGAATCAAAGCGGTATTTCTGGTGCTGGCGTTGACGGGACAGGCAACGCTATGGATGGCCGTGTTCGCCGACATGGGCGCGAGCCTGCTGGTCGTGTTCAACGGATTGCGCTTGACTCGTCGCTAAGGGGATCAATCAGCACACATTACGCTTTCATCTTCATGCTGATCAGGTTGTTCGGCATCGGCTGGGGTTTCGGCGGGCTGTCCCGGGCCGGCACTGACGGCTCTTCTGCGCCGCGTCGGCCGGCCACGTCAGAAAGG
>JBKJHT010000119.1:0-3259 GCA_046598945.1 Burkholderiales bacterium
AGAGGCTGTGCCTATCACATCGTACCCGTAAAGGGCACAATGTCATGTCGCCGCTCGAATTCATGCAACGCCTCGCCGCGCTCGTTCCCCGTTCGCGCTTGCATCTGATTCGCTTTATAGTCTTTTGACTATTCCACGGCGTAGCATAACGACTACTGCTGCTACTAGTGCTGGCCCCTCACGCTAAGGGGCGCGCGGCGATCGTTCCGGCACCCGCAGAGAACGTATCCGGCCAGCCGGCCGATCACACCCACGCGCACCACTCGCCCGCGCGCATGAGCGGGGCGCGCCTGCCCAAGCGCGTCTTCGATATCGACCTGGAACACTGCCCGAACTGCGGTGGCGCCCTAAAGATCATCGTACCCGTAAAGGGCACAATGCCACCATCGAAGATCCCGCGGTGATTGCCCGACTCCTCGCCCACTTGGGTTTGCCTACCCGGGCGCCACCGCGCCCGCCCGCGTCACCGTGAAGGTGAGTTCTGGTCTGTTGACCACAATGCGCCGCGTCGATCTGTTCCAAGCGCCCTGAGCCTTCATCAAGTCCCGATCCGTCCCGTTCGGCGCCTGCGCTGATGCCGGCGCTCGGCCTCGAGCTCGCACGAACGACCCACGTGGCCGCGAAATCGGCCCGCTCAGGCTGATCAACGCCTCGAATCACCCCGCGGAAGAGCGAGTTTTCACGCGCCACACGTGTGATCGACCACCCGCGGGCGCAGCGATATAGTCCTGCTTAGCGAAAAAGGGCGTTTGAAATTGCTATTCGCTCAAGGGTTGGTTCGCGTTCGCTGGAAATTCCGGCCGCGAGCGCGCTTGACCCCTGACTAGTCCAAGCGATATATTGTTTTTTGACTAGAGGAGGCGATCAAATTATTTATTCCCAGGCGCGTAGGCCGCGCTGGCCGCTGCTTTTGTTGTGTCTTTTCTATGCGAGCTTCATCGCATACGCGAGTTTGTTCGAGCACGGCGGGCGCATACAAACTTCTCCTAATGTTGGGCGCTTTTTAACTGGCCGCAGCTTCTATAACGTTTCGCGCAGCGACTTGATTGCCAATCTGGTCGCGTACGTGCCGTTGGGTTTTCTGCTGGTTTTGTTGCTGCGTGCGCAAGCTGCAAAAATGACGAGTATCCTTATCGTCACGCTGCTTGGCACGTCGCTGAGTTTGCTGATGGAATTCGTGCAGTTGTTTTTGCCGTCGCGCATTTCTTCCTACACTGATCTCGTCGCTAACGCGCTTGGCGTATTTGTAGGTGCGATGGTGGGCGTCATCTTTGCCAACACGCTCGACAGCGCGGCTTTCGCACGTCAACGCGAGGTGTGGCTGGACAATCACGGTGCGGCCATTGCGTTTTTGATCGCATTTGCGCTTTGGGCGATCTACCAGTGGTTTCCATGGATCCCGACATTCGATGTCGGTACCATCAAGCAAAATTTAACATCGTTCAAGCAACTGATCCAGCATCAGCAAACGCTGCAATGGTCGGATGTATTCTCTTACTCATTCATGATCATCGGTTTGGGTTTGCTTGCGCGCCATGCCTGCGCAATCGGCACACCATGGTGGCCTATTTTCGCGGCCTCTTCAGGCCTTGTTTTTATTGCCCGGATATTCGTTCAGAATCGTGGCTTGGCGGTTGAAGCGTTTCTTGGTTACATTGTCGCCGCCATCATGCTTGTGCTGCTCGCGGCAATGCCTCGCAATCGCGCGGTGATGGGTTCATTGGCCAGCTTGGCGCTTATCTGTGGCTTCGGCGTCGCGGAGCTCACACCCGGCTTGGGAAAAATAACGGCCTTTAACTGGGTGCCGCTTTACGGCGAGATAGGCAACAACCTGAACGGCATTGCGAATCTGCTGAATTTGCTATGGATCAGTATGGCACTAGGCGCAAGCTTGTGTATGTTGGCGAAACCGCATGGCAGTCCACGCATAGCTTGGCTTGCGGTGCTCATCGTCGGCGTAATTTTCTTCGTGTTCGAGTGGATGCAAATTCGCATTCCAGGACGGCAAGGTGACATCACCGCGAGCTTGATCGGTATGTTGGGCGCTGCCTGGGGAAGCTATCTCGCCAGTGCACGACAATGGTGGCCAGAAAGCGAACAACAAGGAATAAATCGCGCCCCTATGCCAGGGCAAGAGGCAGAGGCGCCTCGACCTAAGCGTAAACAAACCGCTTTCGATACTCACGATCAAGCAATAGCCTCGCGCGCTGGGCGTAGGGCGCAATCGCACTGCATTGCGCCGCATGATGAGCGCCGACATACGCGCTAGACTTCACGCATGCCCAACTATCGTCGCGCCTGGCGCCTCGGCGGCGCCTAGTTCTTTACCGTTAATATTCTGGAACGTCATGGCAATGATCTGTTGATTCGCCACATTGACCTATTGCGTCAGGCGGTGCGGGTGGTGAAGCGCACCCATGCGTTTCGGATTCACGCATTCGTCGTCCTGCCCGATCATGTACATTGCGTGATCGAATTGCGCGAAGGCGACAGCTCGCGTGGGGTGGATGAGCCCGCGAATCCCGCCGCAGATCACTCAGCTTAGGGTGAAGCTGACGAAATTAGATAGGCCGTTGGTGAAAGAAAATATGATTAGGATGATGATCGATGTGGTGGGATTCGCGGGCTCATCCCACCCTTGCTTGCTAGAAACCTGACTGAGGAAGTGCGGCAGTTTCTCAACGAGTACAACGAGGCATTCGAAACGTTCAACGCTCCGAAGATATCCGTGTTCTACCACGCACCGTGCATTACCGTGCGTGGTGACGTTTCCGTTCATTGCTTTCAATCCCGCACGGAGATCGAGAACTTCATTCGCGGCGTCAGGGACAAGTATTCGAGCGATGGCTATCGCAGTGGAAGTTTCTACGACCTAGAAGTCGTACCCATCGGTACGCGCAGTGCACTGGCCACGTTGACGTGGGAGCAACTGCGAGAAGATCAAAGCGTCTTGAGGAAATGGCGCCATTCCTACAACTTGGTACGGATCGCGGACGGCTGGCAAATCCTTGCTTCCACTTTTCATCTGGGTTAAGAGTTTTGTCGCTTGCAGATGCGCGCCGCCTAACGAACAAGGTTAGATCGTGCGAAGCCACGATCTGAACCGGTTGTTGGACGAGCCCGGTCCCTGAGGCAGCGCCAGCCTCCTGAAAATACATATTTTGGGGAAATACCGAATGCCACTTTTTGAAGGAAAACTGTGCCCCGCCAGGGAACTTGGCCGAAACCGTTGTGGTAGTCGGCGCCCTCTATTGGCGTT
>JBKJHT010000185.1:0-27017 GCA_046598945.1 Burkholderiales bacterium
GCCGCGTCGTGATCAAAGCCTAACACACGACCCTGAAACAAAGACAGCACTTGCGCCCCCACCGCGTGCTGCAATGCCGCGCGCCGTTTGCCGACGGGTAGAATTTCGACCCCAGCCTAAAGTTGGGCGAGGTGGCATCGCCAAAAGGCAAGCGGGGTGCGGCTCTACAGGGTGCGCGATTCTGAGAAAGCGAAACGCAGCGCAGGGTAAAGTTTTTGGAATTTTTCGAAGCGGCGCCGAGTTCCATCCGACAAATTCGCGTTTGGTTCGATCACATCCATTGTCGGCGGTGGCGCGAAGATCGCGCTGACATCGGCATCAGGATCGCTCGCTAACAGGCCAAGCCGTGCCGCGCCGAGCGCCGCACCCAAATCACCACCGCTATGTCGACTTAACGGTAACCCCAGCACGCTCGCGAGCAACGCGCTCCAGTATCGGCTCTTGCTTCCCCCGCCAACCAGCGATGCGATATCCACACTCGTCCCGGCGTGTTGCAATGCGCGATAGCCGTCAAGCAGAGCGAATGACACGCCCTCAATCACCGAGTAACCCAACGCCGCGCGGGTCGTGGTATGGCTTAGGCCAAACCATACGCCTTTGGCATTCGGATCGTTATGCGGTGTGCGTTCACCGGAAAGATACGGCAGAAAAATCGGCGCATGTTCAAAGTCGCGTTGATCCGCCGATTCTATTTCCTGAAGAAGCGTGGCCTCGTCGATTGAATTTGTCACTTGAGTTACCCAACGCAAACAACTCGCCGCGGAAAGAATGACCGCCATTTGATGCCATTTCCCCGGCAGCGCATGGCAAAAGGTATGCACGCCCTGCGCGGGATTGGGCCGATAGCGATCGTTCGCGACGAAAAACACCCCCGAAGTTCCAAGCGAAATAAACGCTTGGCCATCGGCAATCGTACCCATGCCGATCGCGCTGGCGGCATTGTCCCCTGCTCCACCGGCGATCACGACGTTTTCCGCCATACCCCAAGCACAGGCGAGATCGCGCAATAACATGCCGCTCGGCGCGCAACCCTCAACTAAACGCGGCATATGTTTCCGGCTCAATCCCGTTGCGCTCAGCATGGCGTCGGACCAGTCGCGATTGGCGACATCGAGCCATAAAGTCCCCGCCGCATCGGACATGTCCGACACGTATTCGCCGGATAGTTTTAATCGTAAAAAATCTTTCGGCAATAACACCTTTTTTGTTTGACTAAATATGTCCGGCTCGTGTTGCGCGACCCATAACAGCTTCGGCGCGGTGAAGCCGGGCATGGCCAGATTGCCGGTGATTTGTCTTAAGGTGGGAACCGCTCGTTCCAGCGCATCGCACTGCGCACCGGAGCGAACATCGTTCCACAAGATCGCCGGACGCAAAACGCGATCTTGCTTATCCAACAAGGTTGCGCCGTGCATTTGTCCCGACAGACCAATTCCTTTTGTCGCAGCCAGGGCCGCGCCGTGGGTTTGCTTCAGCCGCGCCATGCCGCGTTCTACCGCGGACCACCAATCCTGTGGCGCTTGCTCCGACCAAAGGGGTTGCGGGCGCGATGCGATTAGCGGCTCGCTGGCAGTCGCAATAATCTGCTGCGCCTGGTCGAGCAATAGGATTTTTACTTCGGACGTACCGAGATCGATTCCTAAGTACATAACAACATGTAGTGAGACTTAGCGATTGATTGAAGCGGACGCACCGGCGCCAAAGCGGCTATTCGCCTGCTGGCGAAACGCGGATGGCGTCACGCCTTTGATTTCGAGAAAACGGCGATTGAAATTCGCAATGTTGTTAAAGCCCACTTCGTAACAGATACGCGAGACGAAACGATCGGATTCCATCAACAACTGGCAAGCGCGATTGATGCGCACACGATGAACAAAAGCAGTAAAGGTATTGCCGGTCGCGCGGCGGAAAAAACGCGAGAAATGGCTTTCGCTCATGCCGAGCTCGATAGCAAAGTCACCGGCTAAAAATGGCTGCGCAACGTCGGCGGTGATACGGCTGACGACGACGTTAATCGATTCTAGTTGAGCATCGTCGTTACTGCCTTGCATCTGTACGTTAGACAACAAGCGATAGTCGGTGCAACGGGATAAATCGGCGAGGAAATCGCAGAACGCGACAAAACGCGACATTCCGTGAGTACGCTTGACGTGAGTCCAATGTTTTCGCGCCCGCTCCGACATACCGAAAAACTCAATGCCGTGTCGCGCCCGTTCCAACAACGGCAAAATTTCTTTTAGTTCCGGAATATTTTCCGCCGCGCGAACCAGCGGCTCATGGCGAAACTGAATGACCAAGTCCCGTTCCGCGACGCCGCCCTTGGGTAGATCGAGCGAAATCCAGTTGTGCGGCAAGCGCGGGCCGCACAACACCAAATGACCCGGTTGAAACGGGCCGATCCAATCGCCGACAAATGCCTTGCCGGAGGTGGCGACGATCAGATGCAGTTCATATTCATCGTGAAAATGCCAGCGCGCCAACGGCGTCGGAAAACCGTGCGCTAAGCAACGCACCAAGCCCGATTCCTCCGGCGGCTCGTAGCCCAACTCCGGCGAGCGCGTGAAGTCCCGCTCTAGCTCGGGCTGGCGCTGACGCGGCACATTTTGGTCACGAGTTCTTGCCATAAGGAATCCAAAATAATTCTACTAACTCATCACGCTGCCACCGTCGACATTCAATGTCTGGGCGGTGATGTAAGAGGCTTCGCCGCTGGCCAGAAACACCGCGACACCGGCGATATCTTCCGGCGCACCCATGTAGCCCAGCGGCACCGCTTTGCCAACGGCGATTTTCTTTTCGCCGATCTTAAGGCCTTCATGACGCGCAAACAATGCGTCGACATGTTTCCACATCGGCGTATCGACCACGCCCGGCGCGATGGCATTGACACGAATCTTGTGCGGCGCCATCGCCAGTGCGGCGCTTTGCGTATAGCTGATGACGGCGGCTTTAGTGGCGCAATAATGCGAAACGAGCGCCTCACCGCGGCGCCCCGCCTGCGACGCGAGGTTGATGACAGCGCCTTGAATCTTGTCGGCAACCATTTGCTTCAATACCGCCTGCATGACAAAAAACATGCCTTTGACATTGACCGCGAACAACTTATCGTACATTGCCTCATCGCTTTCCAGCAGCGGCGCCATGTCGAACAGTGCAGCGTTGTTGTACAAAATCTGAACCGAGCCAAAATGCTGACGCGCGGCTTCTATCATTCGAGAAATATCGTTGCGCTTTGTAACATCGGCAGCAACGTAGTGCATCCGATCACCATACTCGGACACAAGCAACTGTACTTCGTGCGACGGTTCATCCGCGATATCAACAACGGTACAGAGCGCACCTTCGCGCAGATAAGCCGCCGTGACCGCGAGGCCAATGCCACCACCGGCGCCAGTTAACAGTGCATGGCGATCTTGCAAACGTCCCGACACTATCGATGCTCCTCAACGAAATTATTGACCCGCGACGCCGCAGTGCGTACCGCCGCGATCAGCCGCGCATCGCCCGCATCCGTTCCCCACAGCACGTTGTCGCCGCAAAACGCAACGACCGGATCGGCCGCTGCGCAAATCGCGTGCGCCAAGGCGTCATCCATGCACTGATCCTGATAATCGTACGGAATTTGACCGCGATGCCAGCGCTGCAGAAATGCCAGGAACAGCGCGGGCAGCATCGCGACACCCTCGATAGATTGGCTTTTACCCAGCCGCTCACGAATCGTCGGTGCGATAAAGCCGGGAATCTTGGAAAAACCATCCATCGCGACGCGCTGATTGGTATCGCGAATCGCCGGATTACCGAAGCGCTCGAGCACCACATCGCGATAGGCGGCAAGATCGATTGGGCTCGGAGACAGGCACGGAATCACATCGTCGGTTACATATTCGTGAGCGAACTGCCGAATCACAGCGTTGTGGGTGCCTTGGTGAATAAACTGATAACCAATCAAGGTACCGGCCCAAGCGATGCAACTGTGACTGGCGTTGAGGATGCGAATCTTGGCTTCTTCAAACGGCGCGACGGATTCGACCATCTGCACGCCGACGCTTTCCCACGCCGGACGTCCATTACAGAAATTATCCTCGATCACCCACTGAATAAAACTTTCCGCCATCACCGGTGCGGCGTCGTCAAAACCCGTCGCGGCTTGCACGCGCTCGCGAACGTCCGGCGCGGGGCGCGGCGTAATGCGATCGACCATGGCATTCGGGCTGGTCGTATTAGCTTCGACCCAGGCAAGTAAATTCCGATCTTGTGTTAGCTCGATAAACTGCAATAACCCGCCGTGAAATCGATCGCCGTTGTGTCGCAAATTGTCGCAGTTGAGCAGCGTTACCTTGCCGGCGTTCGCCGCCATGCGCGCGCGAAGAATGGCGGTGAGCGCGCCGTAAATCGTCTGCCCTGGTTTGCCGCGCTGTGCTTTTTCCAAATCGCTCGCGAGATCGGCAAAGTTCCGATCCAAGTTATTTTTCGCGTCGAGATAGTAGCCCGCCTCGGTGACGGTGAACGAAATGATGCGGGTATCCGCGGCCGCGCCAAGGCTAATCAGCTCGGCCAGCGATGGTTCGTAAGGAATCAAACGGCGAATCGATGTGATGCGCTCATAACTGCGTACGCCGCTGGGCGCCACGGTCTCCAACGTATATTCGCCGCCTTGGCGTTGCAACGCGGCGACGGTGTCGGCCATGTCCGGACGTAAATTACCGCCCGCCAGTGACCATGTGTCGTTACCTCTTGCAATAAGATTTTGCAAATAAACGGCTTGATGCGCTCGGTGGAAAGATCCTAAGCCCAGGTGCAACATCGTCAGGCCGTTGGCTGTTAAAGTCATCTGGTGGTTCGCAGTTCTTAGAAATGAGTTTTAGGAAGCCGCAATGACATTTCCATCGTCGCCGAACACATGCAAGAAACGCTGATCGAACTCGATCGATACCTTATCACCCGGTATTAATTCGGTCCGCGCGTTTTGGCGGGCCACCAGCGAAACGCCGAGCGCTTCGACATAAATCAACGTGTCGGCGCCCAATGCCTCGATTAGCTCAACGCGGCCTTGCACCGGCCCAGCGCCCGACGCCAATAACCGCACGCCTTCCGGGCGCACGCCGAGGAAGCCGCTGCGAGCGACGGCGATAGGCGTCAACGACGTATTGGACTCAATCGCCGCGCCGGGAATCATGTTCATCGAGGGTGTGCCGATGAATTGCGCGACGAACTGATTGGCCGGACGATCGTAAAGTTCCAGCGGCGATCCGACTTGCTCGATTGCGCCATCGCGCAGGACGACCACGCGATCCGCGAGGGTCATCGCTTCGACTTGGTCGTGGGTGACGTAAATCGTAGTCGCGCCGAGTTCGCGATGCAACTTGTGAATTTCGACCCGGGTTTGTCCGCGCAATGCCGCGTCCAAATTCGACAGCGGTTCGTCAAACAAGAATACTTTGGGTGCGCGCACGATCGCGCGGCCGATTGCAACGCGCTGGCGCTGCCCGCCGGAAAGCGCACGCGGCGTGCGATCGAGATAGGTTTCGAGGTTGAGAATTTTTGCGGCGCGCTCAACTTTTTCACGGATCACCGCTTTGTCTACACCGGCCAATTTGAGCGCGAACGACATGTTGTCGAATACGCTCATATGCGGATACAGCGCATAACTTTGGAACACCATGGCCAGATCGCGTTTGGCCGATGGGAGTTTCGTAATATCTTTTCCATCAAGGTGAATCGCGCCACGGTCGACGTTCTCCAGCCCGGCAATCAATCGCAATAAGGTCGATTTTCCGCAGCCCGACGGGCCGACGAAAACGATGAATTCTCCTTTTTCTATCGTCAGATCGATACCTTTAATCGCGCGGTGTTGGCCGAATGATTTTTCTACGTGTTGCAGTTGGAGGAATGACATCGCGACTCGCTATTTGACGGCACCAAAGGTTAAACCCTGAACTAGTTGCTTTTGACTAAACCAGCCGAACACAACAATCGGCGCGATCGCCATCAGCGAAGCGGCCGATAACTTGGCCCAAAATAAACCTTCAGGACTGGAATACGAAGCGATTAACGCCGCCAGCGTGCCGGCCTTTGCGGCGGTCAGATTCAACGACCAAAATGCTTCGTTCCAACTCATCACCAGGCAAAGTAACCCGGTCGAGGCGAATCCGCCGATTGTGAGCGGCAGCACGACGTTGCGAAATTCGGTCCAGACATTCGCGCCGTCCATCTGTGCGGCTTCCAAAATTTCTTTTGGGATATCTTTAAAACTTGAATACAGCATCCAAACCATAATCGGCAAATTGGATAGCGTGAAAACGACAATCAGCGCGGTCAGCGAATCCAATAATCCCATGGTCTGCGCCAGGACATAAACCGGAAGCAACGCACCGACCGCCGGCATCATTTTTGTCGATAACATCCACATCAAAATATCGCGCGTGCGGCGCGTTTTGAAAAACGCCATCGAATAGGCGGCCGGCGCGGCAATGGCCAGCCCAACCAAGGTCGAGACGACGCTTGTGATCAGCGAATTCTTTGCGTACAGCAAGTAATCGCTGCGCTCTTGCACCAAGGAAAAATTTTCTAAGGTCGGCGTGAACGTCAGTAGCGGCGGAACGCTGATCGCCTGTAATTCGGTTTTAAAAGCCGTCAGCACCAGCCAACCCAGCGGAAAAAATAGCAACAAAGCGGCCGCCCAAGCGCCGATGGTTCGAATGATTAGCGGCAGTTTCTCGTTCATTTTCAGTCGAGGTTCTTACCGATCATGCGAATTAAAAAAATCGCTGCGATGTTGGCCAATACCACGGCGAACAGCGCGCCGGCGGACGCGACGCCGACGTCAAAATTCATCAATGCTTGTTTAAAAATTAAGAAGGCGACATTGGTGCTGTCGTTGCCCGGTCCACCGCCGGTGGTCGTGAAAATCTCGGCGAACACGCTCATCAAAAAAATCATTTCGATCATAATCACGACGGCAATCGCGCGGCCTAAATGTGGCAATACCAAATGGAGAAATCGTTGCAACGCATTGGCGCCGTCCATGCGCGCCGCTTCCATTTGTTCGCGGTCGAGGGATTGCAGCGACGTGATAAAAATCAGGCACGCGAACGGCAACCATTGCCAAGCCACCATGATGATGACTGATAATAGCGGATGGTAAGTCAGCCAGTCGACCGGCTCCTGGCCGAAGAATATCCACACCTGCGCCAGCACACCGTAGATGGGATTCATCATCATGTGCTTCCACAGCAGCGCATTCACCGTGGCCATCACAAAGAAGGGAGAAATTAACAATACACGGACAATGCCGCGACCGGGAAACGGCTCGTTAACCAGTAGCGCGAGCGCAACGCCGAGCACGACCGTGATCGCAATTACGCTGGCGAGCAGCACCAGCGTGTTCCAGATAGCCGGCCAAAAATCGGGATCCGTGACAAAGTACTCGATGTTCTCCAACCCGATGAAATTATGTTCACCCGGTTGCATCAAGTTGTAACTCACCACGGAAAAATAAATCGTCATCGCCAGCGGCACGATCATCCACACGAGCAGTGTGACGACGGCGGGCGCGAGTAGCACGCGAGGCAGAACGCGGCTCATAGCAAAGTCAAATTATGCGAAACATGCAGATTCAATCTCGAGCGAATTAACCCACGCCGCTCCATGCATTTTGATCGATGCATGGGCGGTATGAATATTCCTTCGATAACGAATTATTTGTAGTACTTGGCCTTGCGCATTTCCCGATCGGCAGCCTTCTGCGATGCTTTCAACGCGGCATCGATTGAGATTTTGCCGGCGAGCGCGGCGCTCATTTGCTGACCGACGGCGATACCAATGGCTTGAAACTCCGGAATCGCAGCAAATTGCACGCCGACATAGGGCGATTTCGGCAACGTCGAATCGTTCGGATTTGCGGTGTCGATCGCTTTCTTTTCCGCGCTGGCAAAACGCGCAGCCTTCACGAAATCGGCATTGGCATACGTCGACTTACGCGTACCTGTCGGCACAGCGTTCCAGCCTTCTTCCTTCGCGACTAGGTTGATATAGTCTTTCGAGGTCGACCATTTGATGAATTTTTGTGCTGCATCGGCATTCTTCGTTCCGGCAGGAATCGCCAAAGCCCAAGCCCAGAGCCAATTTGCGCCCTTCGGCGTGACCATCGTCGGCGCTTGTGCAAACGCTACTTTATCGGCCACTTTAGATTGCTTAGGATCGGTGATGAACGAAGCCGCGATGGTTGCGTCAACCCACATGCCGCACTTGCCTTCGTTGTATAACGCCAAGATTTCGTTAAAGCTATTCGCCGACGATCCGGGTGGGCCGTATTTAGTCAGCATATCCACGGAAAAAGTAATCGCTTCTTTCCACGGCTTGCTTTGCAGTTGCGGTTTCCATTTCATGTCAAACCACTGGCCACCGAAGGTATTGACCATCGTCGTCAAAAACGCTGCGTTGTCACCCCAGCCCGGCTTGCCGCGCAGGCAAATGCCGTAGACGCCGTTCTTCGGGTCGTGGATCTTCGCGGCGGCATCGCGCACCTGTACCCAGGTCGGTTGCTCCGAGAAGGTGATACCAGCCTTGTCGGTCAAGTCTTTGCGATACATCAGCATCGAGCTTTCGCCGTAGAACGGTGCAGCGTAAAGCTTACCGTCGACCGACAGGCCGTTACGCATCGCGGGTAGCAGATCATCCACATCGTAGTTCGCGTCCGTCGCTATTTCCTTCAACCATCCTTTTTTGCCCCAAATCGGCGTTTCGTACATACCGATGGTCATCACGTCGAATTGACCGCCCTTAGTCGCGATATCCGTCGTGACGCGCTGGCGCAACACACTTTCTTCCAGCGTTACCCATTTGACTTTGATGTCGGGATTGGCTTGTTCAAAATGCTTGGTCATTTTTTGCATCGTGATCATGTGGCCGTTATTAACCGTCGCGATCACCAGTTCCGAAGCGGCTTGCGCCAAACCGCCGGCAAAGCCCAAGGCGAACGCCAGCGTTATCTTTAATTTCATGTTGAGTCTCCTCTGTGTGGATAGATCTAACCGATGTTGAATTTCAGGCGATGCATAGCCGCCACTGCTTTTGTCGTATGCTAAATGAAAATTCCATCGCAAACTGATACTTGACCCGCAAGTGATGATACTGAATTGCCGAATTTGTGCAAAATTTCAGATAACTAACGCCAACGCGTATTGGCGGGCTGCGACAGATTCCAACATACCGCATCGCCAAGCGCCGCTCTGGATGTGCCTTCCAGCCATACCTTTGTTAGAAACCAAGCAGGGTGCGGATGCGTCCAGGGGCCAGGCGACTGCACTCCAATTGCCGTTCTCGCGGAGGCGGGAATCCATACGGCCTGATCGAGCGTGAGACCGACCCATCATCTGATCGCAATTGTTTTGGGCAAAATCGCAAGCTCTATGGATCCCGCCTACGCGGGAATGACAGATTGAGTTGCATGCGTATTGCCCGAAAAATAAAGTTGTATTAATTACGAAGCATTAAACTCAGTAAACTAGCTTTTTGGCATGACAGTTGCTTGCTCAGCCATGTTATCGCACGCGACTCCAAACGTATCTGACTGAATGTCCGCACTGCCACATTTCCGATACGTTCGGCGGTCTACCTAGTGCGACGCCAGCGCGTCAATTTGATTGAGAAACAATTCTCCCCATCAATTCTCGCTCCAACACCCCGCGCGATACACAAGAAAGCGTAATGTTTTGCATTGCATCACCGGGTTTATATTCGCCCTCGATGTTGGCTTTGATTGTTAGATTATTTTCTTCCGCGAGAATACCGTACGCAACGCGCGTCGATGTTCTGTTGTCTTTCAAGTAATCGATACCCATAGTAGTACCGCAATCAGCCTGCTCCGGCGTCAAACGTAAATTCCTTGGCGCTGTAGATATGGTACCGGCTGCTTCGTCAGAATTTGTAACCTGATTTCCGTCACTTACTAACACTCGCTTTGAAATTCTCACTATGTCTGCTTTTGACTTGACGATGGAACTCGATACTACTTCGGCTCGCGTCATAGGCGATTTGTACGTTACTGCGCAACCCACAATGACAGCAAGCGAGCCTACCAAAATAATTGTACGCATCAGAATCCTTATTTTTGTTTAAAAACGCTTAGGGCAGACAAACCGGTTAACTGCTGGTCGCATTAGTGCGACTCGCGCGGAACCAGTGCGCCGCTGCCGCCCACTAAAAATTCGAGATCCACACCTTTATCAGCCTGGTTAACGGTCTCGCAATAAAGTTTCACATAACCGCGCGTGACGTGCGCCGGTAATGGCTTCCACAATTTGCGGCGCTTGGCTAATTCCGCTTCCGACACATCCAGCACCAACTTTCGTTTGTCCACATCGAGCTCGATCATGTCGCCGTTTTTCACCAGGGCGAGCGGGCCGCCGGCCGCGGCTTCCGGCGACGTGTGCAGAACCACCGTGCCGTACGCGGTGCCGCTCATGCGCGCATCGGAGATGCGGATCATATCCGTCACGCCTTTTTTCAAAATCTTCGCCGGCAGCGCAAAATTGCCGACTTCGGGAAAGCCCGGATAGCCTTTCGGGCCACAGTTTTTCAGCACCATGATGCAATCTTTATCTACATCCAATTTCGGATCGTCGATACGTTTTTTGTAATCGTCGATGTCTTCGAACACCACGGCGCGGCCGCGATGTTTCATCAGCGCCGGCGTCGCAGCGGATGGTTTGATGACGGCCCCGGTGGGTGCGAGATTGCCTTTGAGGACGGCGATGCCGCCATTCGGCTTGAACGGTTTTTTCAGCGGGAAGATTACGTCCTCATTGTAGTTTTTCGCGTCCTTACAATTATCCCAAAGCGTTTTGCCGTTTACGGTTAATGCATTTTTGTGAAGCATCGAGCCGAGCTCTTTGATGATTACCGGCAAGCCGCCGGCATAATAAAAATCTTCCATCAAATATTTTCCTGATGGCATCAGGTTCAACAGGCACGGCACTTTCTTACCAAGGCGATCCCAATCGTCGAGCGTGAGTTTCACTCCCATGCGTCCGGCCATGGCCAGCAAATGCACGACGGCGTTAGTCGAGCCACCGATGGCGCCATTAACTATGATGGCGTTCTCGAACGCTTCCTTGGTCATGATTTTCGACATCTTGAGATTTTCTTTCACCATCTCGACAATGCGCCGGCCGGCCATGTGCGACAACACGTAACGGCGCGAATCGACGGCGGGAATCGCGGCATTGCTCGGCAAACCCATGCCGAGGGCTTCGACCATCGAAGCCATGGTGCTAGCGGTGCCCATGCTCATGCAGTGCCCGGCGGATCGCGACATGCACACTTCCGCTTCGTATAAATCGTCCATATTCATTTCACCGGTCTTGAGCATTTCGGTGAATTTCCACACGTGGGTGCCCGAGCCGATATCCTCGCCGCGGAATTTGCCGTTCAGCATCGGCCCGCCGGAAACCACCAGTGTCGGCAGATCGCAACTCGCCGCGCCCATCATCAACGCCGGTGTAGTTTTGTCGCAGCCGACCAACAAGATGATGCCGTCGAACGGATTGGCGCGGATCGACTCTTCCACGTCCATGCTGACAAGATTGCGGAACAACATCGCCGTCGGCCGCATCACCGGCTCGCCAAGCGACATCACCGGAAACTCCAGTGGAAATCCGCCCATTTCCAATACGCCTTTTTTCACGTACTCGGCGAGATCGCGAAAATGCGCGTTACACGGCGTGACTTCCGACCAGGTATTGCAAATGCCGATCACCGGACGGCCATCGAATAGATGATGCGGCAAGCCCTGATTTTTCATCCACGAGCGATGCACCATGCTGTCGCGATTCGGACGGCCGAACCACTCGATACTGCGATACTCGCCTTTTGCTTTCTTGTCCTTTTTCTTGTCTGCCATGATGTCCCCTCCAGGTGAATGTTTGACTGAATGCGCAATGTCGCGCCTAGGGTTTGAATTCTACACGTGCGGCGCCGATTCGCAGGCATAAATCAACAGAGAAATAATCGATCGATTCGCCACGACCCGCTCCCCGCTTGCCTCTTAGGCACGCCTGCGCCGCGAGCCGCTCCCAATCTGCCTCGTGGCATGGCATAGTTGCCAGAGTGTAGGAAATCCAGCGCGGCCCCGACCAATCCCAAGGGCGTTTTGTCACACGCTAATGCTATACTAAGAACATAAGTCATTGATTCAAGGCATTTTCAAAATGAATGGTTGCGATTCGGTTGGGTGCGATCAACCGCCACGGAAAAGATGGCCGAACTGAAGCTGCCGGCGCTTTTGGCGTGGCCCGCTAACTGGCTTTCCAGGCGGTGGATAAATCTAACGAGCTTTACGCTGCTTGTACTTTTGTGCTGGCTGCTCGCTAATTGGACCTGGATATTCTGGCCGCGCCCCACGCATTCGGGTACCGACGCCGCGCAGCAACTAATGACCGCCGCGCCGTTGGCGGTCGGTGAGATTGTCGCGCGACATTTGTTCGGCGAACCAACGACCGAGGCCACTGCGGCGGCGCCCGTGGTCGTCGCGAGTCCGCTGAACGCAAAACTCAAAGGCGTATTCGCCGGGCTTCCGCCCTTCCCCGCTTTTGCCATTCTGAATTTCGATGGCAAGGATCAGCCGGTTGGCGTCGGCACGGAAATCTTGCCAGGCGCGGTGCTCGACAGCGTATTCGCGCGCCACGTGCTGGTGCGCCGCAATGGCGCGATCGAAAAACTTGAACTCGAGAACAGTGGCGCGGCAAGCGGCGCGACGATGGGCCAAATTAATCAACAGATGGCAGCGCAGCGGCCGGCGCCGGCGTCGCAATTTAGACTTAATGTACAATCGGTCAATCAAAATACAACGGCCCTGTCGCGCGGCGAATTGCAATCGGCGCTGCAGGATCCGCGCCAGCTCACCAACGTCGGCCAAGTGCAAGACAACCCAGGCGGCGGCGTGGCGGTGCAAGCCGCCGCACCCGGCAGTTTGCTACAGAAACTGGGATTGCTCGACGGCGATGTGATTCGCTCGCTGAATGGCGTGCCGGTGAATTCTCAGGCCGACTTGATGCGCCTGTATCAGCATTTCGGGCAAGTCGGGCAAGTCAAAGTGGAAGGCTTGCGCGCCGGAACACCATTGCAGCTTAACTATAATATCCGTCAATAACAGATGAAATTGTTTATGCGCGCATCTTTTTCGCGGCTTTTCAGTATTACGCTCATGGCGCTGGCGCTTTCCAGCCACGCTGCGGACAGGAACAAGGATCGAGACAAAGTCACTTTGAATTTTGTCGGCGCCGATATTCAATCGGTGGTGAAAAGCGTCGGCTTGATCACCGGCAAGAATTTCATCCTCGATCCGCGCGTCACCGGCACGGTCAATATCATCTCGGCCAATCCGGTGTCCAAGGACTTGGTCTACCCGATTCTGCTGACCGCGCTGCGCTTGCAAGGCTTCACCGCCGTCGAAGGGCCGGGCGTTATCAAGATCATTCCCGAGGCCGACGCCAAGCTCAACAACTCGCCGCTGGTCGAAGGCGCGAACAAGTACAAGGGCGATCAAATGATCACCCAGGTATTCGTGCTGAAATACGAATCGGCGGCGCAACTCTTGCCCGTGCTGCGGCCGTTGATCGCGCCGAACAACGTCATCAACGCCTATCCCAACAACAACACGCTGGTCATCACCGACTATGCGGAAAACCTAAGACGCATCGACAAGATTATTCAGTCGATCGACGTGCCACCGAATACCGAAATCGATGTCATCAAATTGAAGTACGCCTCGGCCATCGAGATGGCGCAACTGCTGCCGCGCCTGATGCCGGAAGCCGGCGCCCAGCAAAACATTCCCGGCGCGCAGCCCAAACTGGCGTTCGCGGTCGATGCCCGGATCAATGGTCTGATCGTACGCGCCGAAAATCAAATCGTGATCGAAAAAGTTCGCAAATTGGTCGCCAGCCTCGATATCGAAACCAGCGAGACCGGCAATATTCGCGTCGTGTATTTGCGCAATGCCGAGGCGGTGAAAGTTGCTGAGACGTTACGTGGGATCTTAGGTGGCGGTGGAACCGGTGGCGGGTCGCAGCCGATCCCGCAGCCGGCCCCGGCGCCTGTGCCTGGGCAACCCGGCGCGCAGTCGGTTGCTGCGGCCATTGTCAACATTCCGCAAACCTCCGGCGGCGGCACGATACAAGCTTACGCTGCGACCAACAGCTTGGTCATCGTCGCGCCGGATTACGTCTACAACGGCCTGCGCGGCGTAATCGACAAGCTCGATGCGCGCCGCGCGCAAGTGTTCGTTGAAGCGCTGATCGTCGAAGTCTCGACCAATAAGGCATCGGAGTTCGGCATTCAGTGGCAGGACTTAAGCGGCGCAAATGATTCAGGCGTACGTGGCGTTGGTGGGACGAACTTCAATACCGGTGGCCCCAATAACAATATCGGCGCCGTGGCGGCCAACCTTGGGAGTGCCGGTCCCGGATTTAATATTGGCATCATCAAAGGCCGCATCAATATCCCAGGCATTGGGGAAATTTTCAATTTAGGTATTTTGGCCCGCGCCCTCGAAGCCGACGGCAACGTAAACATTCTTTCCACGCCAAACATTCTCACCATCGACAACGAAGAAGCGAAAATAGTGGTCGGTCAAAACGTGCCGTTTATCACCGGCACACAAACGGCGACTACCGGCGGACTCACCAACCCGTTCCAAACTATTGAACGCAAGGATGTCGGCCTGCAACTTAAGGTCAAGCCGACCGTATCGGAAGGTGGCACAGTTAAGCTCACACTGTCGCAGGAAGTATCGAGCCTGGGCGCAAACACCGTCGCCGGCTTTATCACTAACAAGCGGTCGATCGATTCGACCATTTTGGTGGACGATGGGCAGATTATTGTGCTCGGCGGTCTTATTCAGGATGAAGTTCGCGTCAACGTCGACCAAGTACCCGTGCTCGGCAATATTCCGTTTTTTGGTAATTTGTTTAAGTACGAAAAACGCACCCGCGACAAAGTTAATCTGATGGTCTTCATCCGCCCGGTCATTTTGCGCGATACGACGTCGCCGCAGGAGATCACCAACGAACGTTACGATTACATCCGCAACGAGCAAGGGATCACTCAGCCGGCACACCGCTGGATTCTCCCCGATATGCCGGTGCCGCAGTTGCCGGCTATCCCGCCCGCGCCGGGCAAGCAATCGAGCGGCGCAAAGTCGTCCACTGCGCCATTGATAAAAGTGCCGCAAGGCGCGATCGCCACGCCACTACTCGATCCGCCGTCGCCGGAAGCGACCGCGCCCGAAACGCGCAATCCAGCACCCTCTAACCCGCGCCGCGATCCGCTGAAGCCCGTTCAGCCGTGACCACCATCGCCCAGGCCGGCGAACTCGTCAGCCCGCAACCCGTCCCGTTAAGCCATCCCGATCCGCAGGTCTGCCGTCGCCTGCCCTATCACTTCGCTAAAGCCCGCGGCGTCATCGCGGTGCGCCAAGACGGCGCGGTAATTGAGTTGTGGGTGAGAGAGGATTCGGACTCCAGCGCATTGGCGGAAGCGCGACGCATTCTGCGCCAACCGGTGCGGCCGCGGGTGCTCGACAAGGAGCGCTTCGAGCAATCCTTGGCGCAAGTTTATTCGCGCCAGGATAACGAGGCGCAGCAACTCATCGGCGACATGGGGCAGGACATGGACCTGGCTACCCTCGCACAAGAGTTGCCGCAGATTACCGACCTGCTGGAAGCCGAAGACGACGCGCCGATCATCCGCTTGATCAACGCCTTGCTGACGCAAGCGCTGCGCGAAAATGCCTCGGACATTCACATCGAGCCGTTTGAGAATCGCTCGGTGGTGCGCTTTCGCGTCGATGGCGCGTTGCGCGATGTGCTGGAGCCGCCGCGTGCGCTGCACGCCGCCGTGGTATCGCGCATCAAGATCATGGCGCAACTGGACATCGCGGAAAAACGTTTGCCGCAGGACGGCCGCATTACGCTGCGCCTGGCGGGACGGCCGGTGGATGTGCGCGTGTCGACCTTACCCACCGGGCACGGAGAACGCGTGGTATTGCGTTTACTCGACAAACAAGCCGGGCGTTTGCAGCTCGACAAGCTCGGCATGCCGCCCGTCACCCTCAAGCAACTCGATACCCTCATTCATCAGCCCCACGGCATTGTGCTGGTGACCGGGCCGACCGGCTCGGGCAAAACGACCACGCTATATGCCGCGCTGTCACGCCTCGATTCCGCCACGCTGAATATGATGACAGTGGAAGATCCGATCGAGTACGACCTCGACGGCGTCGGCCAAACCCAAGTCAACGCGCGCATCGAGATGACCTTCGCGCGGGCGCTGCGCGCCATTCTGCGGCAAGACCCGGACGTCATCATGATCGGTGAGATTCGCGATCTTGAAACGGCGCAAATTGCCGTGCAAGCGAGCTTGACCGGCCACCTGGTGATGGCGACTTTGCACACCAACGACGCCGCCAGCGCCGTCACGCGGCTCATCGACATGGGCATCGAGCCGTTCCTTTTAGCATCGACGTTACTCGGCGTGTTGGCGCAACGCTTGGTTCGCTTGACCTGTAAAGAATGCCGCAAGCCCCACGCGCCCGAGGAAGAAGTACGCATCGCATTCAACGGCGATCCGGTTCCCGAGATGGTTTACCGCGCAGTCGGTTGCGCAACCTGCAATTGGACCGGCTATCAAGGTCGTAGCGGTATCTACGAACTCATCACGGTAGACGATGAAATTCGGCGAATGGTGCACGATGCCGCCGCCGAACAACATATCCGCGAACACGCCTCGCACAGCGGCATGACCAGCCTACGCCGCGACGGCATGCGCTGGGTCGCGGAAGGCTTGACAAGCTTCGAGGAAATCGTTCGCGTAACGAGAGAAAATTAAGACTTCAATGCAACACTATCGCGCCCAACGCGGTTCACACTTCACACTTCACTTTTCACGCTCTATACATGGCCGGCTTCCGCTACCAAGCCCTAGATAGCACCGGACGGGTGCACAAAGGCGTGCTCGAAACCGACAGCCAGCGCCAGGTGCGGGCGATCTTGCGCGAGCAAGGATTGACCGCCATCGAAGTGGAAGGCCTGACGCAACAATCGGACGTAGCGGGGAAAATCAGCACGCGCAAAGTATCGCGGCGGCGCCTGTCTATCGCGCAGCTTGCGCTGCTCACGCGCCAATTCGCGACACTGCTCGGCGCCAGTTTGACTATCGAGCAAACCATGAACGCGTTGATCGAGCAGGCGGACAATCAATTCATCCGCCAAGTGCTGGCCGGCGTGCGTGGTGAAGTTTTGGGGGGCCAAACCTTAGCGCGCGCCATGAGCCAATTTCCGCGCGTGTTTCCCGAGCTGTATCGCACGTTGGTGGAAGCCGGCGAAAAATCCGGGCAACTTTCGCAAGTGATGTATCGCCTCGCGGATTACACGGAAGAAAAGCAATCGTTGCAACAAAAAACCACGCTGGCGTTTATTTATCCCGCCGTTGTAAGCTTTGTCGCCATTTCGGTCGTGATCGGGCTGCTCACCTACGTCGTGCCGAAGGTGGTTCAGGTTTACGTCAATTCCAAACAAACCTTGCCGCTGCTCACGCGCGCCATGATCGCGACATCGGATTTTGTCGTCGCGACCGGCATCTATTGGCTCATCGCCTTTGTCGCCGGCGCCTGGTTGTTCGCGCGCGCGTTGAAGCAACCGGCAATACGCATGCGCTACGATCGCTTCATGCTGCGCTTGCCTGTCATCGGCCGCTTGGTGCGTGGCGTTAATACGGCTAGGCTCGGATCGACCTTGGCGATTTTGGTGTCGAGCCGTGTGCCGCTGTTGACCGCGCTGAACGCGGGTGTGGGTGTGGTGACGAATTTACCGATGAAACGAGCGTTGATCGAAACGGAGAAGTTAGTGCGCGAAGGCGGCACGCTGTCGCGTTCCCTGGCGAGTACAAAAATGTTTCCGCCGGTGATGGTGCATCTGATTGCCAGCGGTGAATCGAGCGGCAAGCTCGATCAAATGTTGGAGCGCGTCGCCGTCAGTCAGGCGCAGGAAATCGAAAGCCGCGTCACAACGTTGACCAGCCTATTGGAACCGCTGTTGATTTTATTTATGGGTGTGGTGGTGTTACTGATCGTCGTGGCGATCCTGCTGCCGATCTTTGAGTTGAATACGTTAATCAAGTGAGCACCAAAGCAGATCGGCCTGTGAGGCAGCACCAGCGCGGCGTTCCGGCCATGCTGCGACGTGAGCCAATATCCAGGGGCTGGGGGGCTGGCCTAGGGCCACCTAAGGCCACGCGGTTGCTGGCTCGATTAGTTTTTAATCCCTACGAGAATTCGATGAAATTTATTTCCAGATCACTCCTTGCATTCACGTTGGTTCTGGCCGGCATCGCCGGCTGCGTTTGCGCCGAATCGAAAACCGCTGGCGACGTGGCGCAGGTCATCGTGAAATTCAAGGACGCGAACATGGAGCCGGCATCGGCGACGCTCCTCGAGAGCCTCGGTGAAACGGCCAAACTCAAAGTCCGCCATGTACGTCCCATGTCCGGCGGCGCGCAAATTTATATACTTTCCGGCGCCGTTGAGGAATCCGCACTCAACCAGGCCATGCAACGGATTTCCGCGCGACCCGATGTCGAGTACGCTGAGATCGATAAAAAACTAAAACCCCAGAAGAGCGATTCGAATGCGAAACAATAATTATTATTCGGGCTTTGCCGTTGCGGTTGTCTGCGCAGCATTTGCCACCACCGGCCACGCCCAGGAGCAGACCTACCGCACGACAAAATGGCTGCAAGCCAGTATGGCCGCGCAATCGACGGATCGTTTCATCGTCAAATTCAAAGCTGAATCGGCGCATGCGTTGCCCAGCGGGGCGGTGCGCGCAAAGGCGCTCACGGCATCCGCCGGTCAGGTGCTGCGCCACGTGCGTTCACTCGGCGACCGAGCGGAAGTGATGGCGCTTCCCGCATCAGTCGGCAATGCCGAAGCGCAAAATCTGGCCAAGCAAATCCAAGCGGATCCGAACGTCGAATATGCCGAGCCGGATTACAAAATGTTCCCGGTGCGTACCCCGAATGACCCGGGATTCAGCCCCGGTATTAATTTCGCGGAACTCCCAAGTATCGCGCTTGTTTCTCAATGGTATTTGTCCGATCCCATTGGCGGCATCAATGCGCCTGGCGCTTGGGATGTGGTTGTCGGCTTGCCATCGACCATCGTCGCGGTTATTGACACGGGGGTGTTGAACCACAGCGATCTAGTCGGCCGCATAGTGACGGGCTACGACTTCATCGGCCCCGATGCGGATGGTTCGCTCGATACCGCGAACGATGGCAACGGCCGCGATGCCGACGCCACCGATCCCGGCAACTGGATTACGCCGCAAGAGGCGGGCACCGGAAATTTTGCCAGTTGCGGCCCAAATCCCAGCGACTGGCATGGCACACATGTCGCCGGCATCATCGCCGCCAATGCCGACAATGGGCAGAATATTGCCGGCATCAACTGGGCAGCGAAAATCATGCCGGTTCGGGTGCTCGGCAAATGTGGCGGATACATTTCGGATATTGTCGACGGTATGCGCTGGTCAGTTGGCATGGCAGTCGGCGGCGTCCCGCCGAATGCCAGTCGGGCAAATATCATCAACCTGAGTTTAGGCATCCCGTCGGATACCGCCAGTTGCAGCCCCACCATGCAAAGCGCGATCAACGACGTACTGGCAAGGGGCGCAACGGTAGTCGTCGCCGCCGGCAACGGTGCTGTCGATAGCACCCGTTCCATACCGGCAAACTGCGCCGGTGTGATCAGCGTTGCGGCGTCGTTGCGAAACGGCCAATTCGCATCGAGCTACAGCAATTTTGGTTCCTCGGTTACCCTGGCGGCCCCCGGTGGTCTTATCCCCGATCCGCCCAATGATTTCGGCGTGGATGGCATTCTGTCCATCAACGATCGTGGCGATACCGTGCCCTTCAAAGACAATTCGACGGCGATGTTGTTCGGTACCAGTTTTTCGACTGCCATCGTCAGCGGCGTTGCCTCTTTGCTGTTGGCGGTCAACCCCAATTTATCGCCGACCCAGATAAAAGCCATTCTGCAAAGCACCGCGCGATTACCATCGAACCCCAACGACAAGGGCCTGGATTGCGTCATCGTAGCGAATCGCCCGTGCCAACGATACGTAGTGGACGCAGCGGCAGCGGTGAGTGTGGCGGGCCAACCGCTGCTGACGATCCTAGACAGCAATCGCAATCCCGTCAGCCTGCTCAATTTCGGAACTAGTCCATTAAGCGCGACGTCGGCGCCACAGACGATTATCGTGCGCAACCCGAGTGGCTGGCCGATCCGAATCGAACGGCTTCTCATTGCCGGCCCACACCAAGACGATTTCAACGCCACTACCACGTGTGCCGATCCTTTCGATCTTGCCGCGGGCGCGGAATGCCAGATCGATGTGACCTTTACCGCACGGGGCAATAATGTGCGTACCGCTGATATCATTGTCGCCAGCAATGTCGATCTGCCGGTGGCACTCACCGGTTCCGGCTCGACCACGCCACCCAGTGACGGAAATAACGGGGGCGGCGGCGGGGGCTGTACGCTCAACTCGAAACAAAACCGGGATCCGACCCTGCTTTTAATCCTCGCCATTAGCCTTTTGACCTTTGTTCGACGCCGTAACGCGTAGCCCTAGCTGATGCGGGCAATCCTGCGAGACCTCGCGCTCGACCGTTGCCCGCCATTCTTTCGTGATTGGCAATTCCTCGCCGCACTCCTCTCCGGGCTGTTGTTTTGGATTTTTCTTTACGTAACCGCGGCGGGCGCTGGCAGCGTAGCCTGGAAACTCGGCGTTGTACTGTTGTTGTGCTTAATGCAGCCGCTGATCGAAGAATTAATTTTCCGCGGCGTAGTGCAAGGCGAATTGCTGCGCCACATCTGGGGAAGTAAAAAATGGGCTGGCATCAGTGCGGCAAACGCAGCAACTTCAAGCGCCTTCACGGCGTTGCATTTTCTGTCCCATCCGCCCCTTTGGGCCTTGAGCGTGATCGTTCCCTCGCTGCTGTTCGGCCATTTTCGCGAACGCCACAACAGCCTCTACCCGCCACTCGCACTCCACATCTACTACAATACGGGTTATTTTCTGACCACAGGATTTCCTACATGAGTAACAGAAAACAGTTCGGCGGTTTTACCCTCATCGAAGTGATGGTGGTGCTGGTGATCCTCGGTATTCTCGCCACCCTGGTTGTACCGCAAATCATGGGCCGCCCCGATGAAGCGCGCATCATTGCCGCTAAACAGGACATTGGCTCGATCGCACAGGGCTTGGATCTGTACCGGTTGGATAACCACGCCTATCCGACGACCGACCAGGGTCTGCAGGCGTTGATCAGCAAACCGACGGCGCCGCCCGCGCCGCCGAATTGGAAAACCGGCGGATATTTAACGCGTTCAAGCATACCCAAAGATCCATGGGGTAATGAATTCAAATACATCATTCCCGGTGTAAAAAATACCGGTTCATATGACCTCTTCAGTCTCGGCGCCGACGGTGCACCCGGCGGTGAGGGCAACGACGGCGATATCGGCAATTGGGAAAAATAGGGCGGTTCAAATGAAACGCGCGGCGCGCGGTTTCACACTGATCGAGATCATGGTGGTCATGGTCATCCTGGGCATTACGCTCGCCTTGGTCAGCGTTAATTTTTCCCGGGACGATGGCAAGGTGCTGAGCGAAGAGGCCAACCGCCTCGCGGCATTGCTGGAACACGCGCAAAATGAAGCCATGATTACCGGAAATGCCATCGCCTGGTCGGCGCAAGAGGGAAAATACCAATTCTGGAATCGTGGCAAGGATGGCAAATGGGATCAACCGAGCAGCGACGATATTCTTCGCGCCCGCACCTTCCCAGTTGAAATCAAGTGGGGCGAAAATCGCGTCGCGGGCAATCCGATTAAGCTTGACGAGCGCTTGATATTCCTCGCCGGTGGGCTGAATCAACCGTTCGAATTGAAACTGAAATACCGCGACAAACAGTTGAATATCCATGGCAACCCAACGGGTCGCGTGACGGTCGACGACAAGGCATGAAACGCAACGGCTTCACGCTGATTGAAATCCTCATCGCGCTGGTGATTCTCGCTGTGGCGCTCACTGCGGCGGCGCGCGCGACGGGCAGCGCGATCGATGGCGCGCGTGTTCTCAAACAGCGCATGCTGGCACAATGGGTCGCGCAGAATCGCCTCAATCAAGAAGTGGCCGCGGGATCGTTTCCTTCGGCCGGCGTGCAAAGCGGCGAGGCAAGCCAGGCTGGACAATCTTTTACTTGGCAACAAACCACCAGTGGAACGCAAAATCCGAATTTTCGCAAAGTAGAAATAAAAGTGTTTGCCGCCGGTGACAATGCCTATTCGTTGGCCAGTTTGATCGGCTATTTGTCGAAGCTATTATGACGTCGCGCAATCGCGGTTTTACGCTCATTGAAGTTTTGATCGCGGTGACGATCTTCGCGGTGATGTCCGCTTTTGCCTATCGCGCCTTATCTTCAATTCTCGACGCCCGCGAACGAGTCGCCCAGGAAAATCAAAAATGGCGCGGCGTTTCTACTTTCTTTGCTCGCCTGGAAGCGGATCTCGCCAACGCCGCCGCGCGCAGCATTCGCAATAGTAACAATCTCGACGAAGCGGCTTTCGTCGGCAATTCGACCTTCAACAAAGAAACCGAAGGCCAACTCATGTTCACGCGCATGGGTTTACCCGGCAGCAGCGGCACACTGGCGGCGCCGCAGCGCCTCGGCTATCGCATTAAGCAAGGCACGATTGAAGAACTGGTATGGCCCGTTTTAGATCAGGGACAGCGTACGGCGCCGGCCGTTTATCCGCTACTGAGCGGCATCAACACCTTCACACTGCGCTACCTGAGTAGCACCAATACATGGCAGACCAGTTGGCCGCCGCAAACTACCGGCCCTGCGTCGGTACGAGATATTCCAAAAGCAGTAGAGGTCGCCCTGACCTTGGACAGTGGTGAAACAATCACCCGCTTGCTGCTGCTTAAATCATGAACAGCCGGGTCGAACGCGCCTCGCAACGCGGCGTCGCCATCGTCATGGCGATGTTGATCGTCGCGCTTGCCACCAGTGTCGCTGCCTACGCCGCGTGGCAACAGAATTTATGGGTTCGTCAAAGCGAAAATCTGGGCGCTCAAGCGCAAGCGCTGGCCGTTAGCCGCGCGGCGCTTTATTTTGGCAGGCTCGTCTTAATCGAAGATTTGAAAAATCAAAACACGGCGGGCAATGACCATCTCGACGAAGCGTGGGCCAAGTACCAGCTCGTCACGCCGGTCGAGGGTGGCAGTGTCAGCGGCAAAATCGAAGACCAACAAGGCTTATTCAATATCAACAACCTCGCTGCTACCCACTTAAACGAGCGCGCCCTCCAGCTAAAATGGTTCACTGCCTTGCTTGGGGCTTTGGACTTGCCGACCGCCCTAGCGGTTGCGTTGCAAGATTACGTCGATGACGACGACCAAGGCCCGATGGAAGATCTTGCCTATCTTGGCAAGCTCGAACCCTATCGCACCGCGAACCAGCCGGTGCAAAGTGTGGACGAGTTGAACCGCGTCGAAGGCTTCGACGAAAAAGTGATGGCGAAACTCAAACCGTTTATCACCGCCATTCCAGACATCCCACCGCCAGCCCAGGGCGCCTTGGCGCCGACGATTCCGGTCACGCCACTGAACGTCAATACCGCGCCGGTGGAAGTACTCGATGCCGTATTCGGAAAGGGCAATGGTGCGCAAATCGAAACGCTGCGAAAACAAACGCCATTCAAAAATTTCGCTGAGTTTGAGACGCAAACCGCCGCGTTTTTACCGCCTCCTAATCCGCAAGACCCAACGGCCCATCCTTGGAACACAACCAATGTGGACGTGAAAAGCCAATATTTTTTCGTCGCCGCGGTTAGCCAATTCGGCAATACCCAAAACGGTTTGGTGGCGCTGGTTCATCGGGTAAATGCCACCGACTGGCCAATCGTCTTGTGGCAAAAACAAACGCTAGACTAATGACCCTATTACAAATCTATCTGCCCGAGGCTGGGCTCTCGAACCAAAACGACATCGCGTTACGTTATGCCCTGCGCGCTAACACCGGCGAACTGCAACGTAACGGCTTGGCGCAGTTGGCCGAGTTACCGCGCGCCGATCGCGTCGACATTATTATTCCGGCCAGTTTGGTGTTGTTCACCGAAGTAAAACTGCCACCGGTGCGCGGCCAAAAGCTACGCCAGTTGTTGCCCTTTGCGGTTGAAGAAAAAATTCTGTCGGATCCGGATCAAGTGCAAGTCGCGGCGGGTGCGCGCGATGTGGCGGGTATGACGCGCGTAGCGATCGTCGATCGTGTCTGGCTCGACAGCGCCTGCGAAAGGCTGCGGCAATGGGGTATGCGGCCGGAAAATGGCTACGCCGAAACCTGTTTGCCCGAGTTGGAGCCAAATGCTTGGACCTTGATCTGGGATGGCAACGACGGCTTCGTACGCACCGCCGTGGGCGCCGGATTAGCGCTCGACAGCATGAGCGAGGGCGGCGCGCCGTTTGCCCTGCGTCGCGCGGTGGAGGAAGCGCGCAGTAACACGCGTTTGCCGGAAAAAATTATTCTGCGCGCCACCGATGCCGCGGCAAGTGTGCCAGACCTCGCGCTTTGGACCACGCAACTTGGCGTATCGGTTGTGCCCGGCCAGGACTGGCACTGGGCGCCGCGATTTCTCAACACCGCGAACGCAATCAACTTGCTGCAAGGCGATTACGCACCCTCCTCCAGCCTACGTGAATTGCTGCCACAACTGCGGGCGATCTTGTTGCTGGCGGGACTGATCATCGGCGTCCAAGTGCTTGCAACCGGCGCCGATTGGTGGCGCCTGAACCATGAAAAGAAAAACTTGACGATGGAAATGGATAAGACATTTAAGTCGGCATTTCCCGATGCTAAAGTGGTCGTCGATGCACCGCTGCAAATGCAGCGCAACCTGGCGGATTTACGCCGCGCCAGCGGACAATCTCAATCGAATGATTTTGTCCCGCTGCTTGCGAAAGTAATGCCGCTGATTAATCCAGCAATCAGCATTGAAGCGATGAGCTATGACCAGGGTGCGCTCAAGGTCGATGCCTTGTTTCGTGATGAAAGCAGTGTCAGCGAACTGCGCGATCAACTGAAATCGGTTGCCGGCGCCAGTATAGAAGCCAGCAATCCGAAAGAGGGCGGCATGGCGGTGCGCATCGCGATTTCGGTGGGCGCGCGATGAAGCAGACCTGGAACGAATTCTGGCAAGCGCGCAATCCGCGTGAACGCATGATCCTAACCTACGGCGGCGTTTTCCTGATGCTCACGTTGCTTTATGGCCTTGCCTGGCTACCGATTAGCGAAGGCCGCAAGAAACTCAGCGCGACGCTGCCGCAACTGCGCGCCGATGTAGTGCAAATGCGCACTCATGCACAGGAGGTAACCGGCCTGCAAGCCAATGGCCCGAGGCCACCCGGCACTGGCGCGGCTTCCGGCGATGCTCGTCAGGCCGCGGAGAGCGGTTTACAAGGCGCCAAACTACGCGACAAGGTAAGCGCCATCGACCGCGTAGACGCCCAACGCGTGCGCATCACCTTAAATGGCATGCCGTTCGATGCACTGCTGATGTTTCTGGGCGATATGCAAAGCCAGCAGAGGCTACGCGTCGAGACATTGCAAATTCAAGCCACGGACGCCGGACGCGTGACAGGCGCCGTCACCCTGCTCGGGCCGGGAGGAAATCCATGAGACTCGCGCTACCCACCGTGCGCTTTCCAACTTTTCGCTATCTCTTCGGCGCAATCGCGCTGTATCTGTTGTTTCTCATCGTCACTGCACCGGCATGGTTGGTGGTGTGGGCGTTACCCAAATTCGCGCCGTTTCCGATCACCGTTCAAGACAGCCACGGCAGCCTATGGCGCGGCACGTTCGATGGCGTGAATACGGCGTTACCGACCGGACAAAATTTGCAATTCGACACGGTCAAATGGCAGCTACAACCATGGAATTTTCTGCGTGCCGAAATCGCCGCGCGCGTCGAACTTGCCGGTTCGCAGATGCAAGGCAAAGGGATCGTCGCCAAAGGAATATTCGGCGGCATAAAACTGCGCGAAGTGACCGCTTCCGCACCCGCGAGCTTGCTACCCTTGGCCGTACCGGCGTTGGCCATTTGGAATCCGGGCGGGACATTGGATTTCACTACGGCAAACTTTAGCTATGCCGGGGTGGACAGTTCCGGCAAGGCCAGTGTCACTTGGCGCCAAGCGGCGCTGGCGCTGAGTCCGGTAAAACCATTGGGCGAATATGGACTCGCCATAGACGCCAAAGACGGCGCGCTCAACTACCAACTCACCACCGTTTCCGGCGCGTTGCAATTGGAAGGCAAAGGCCGCTGGGCGACGAACGGGGCACCGACTTTTCTCGGCTCTGCCCGCGCCCAGCCGAACTATGCGGCCCAGCTTGCCGACCTGTTACGCCTACTCGGAAACCCCGATTCAAGCGGCGCGGTGCCGCTGCGCTATCAGCCACCGGGATCGCAATAGTTTTATTGATTCACAATGTCTTTCCTCATGCCGCCGAGGGCGCCCAGCAATTCGTCCTGTTCTTTTTTACCGACCTTGAATTTGTTCAGGGATTTAATTAAGTCCTCGACCAAAGCGGCAAACTCAGCGTCTTGAATGCGCAGGTTGGACAGATTGCCCTTTAGCTTCGAAAATCCATATTGCCAAACCGTCCGTTAATTCGCTCGTCGCCCGCCACTGAGTGCGGCAAGCACCGATTTTGCAACCCAGTTTGTTATACTTCTCGGTATGAAAACGAGCGATTCCCCGGCCACGCTCCCGCGAGCGGCGCCCGCGCTAGAACCCGAGATTGAGCATGAGCAATGGCTCGCCACAATCGAGGTAGCGATTCTCGCTCGGCGCGAACAGTTTGGCGTTACTTAATATTGCACCCGATACCGT
>JBKJHT010000076.1:0-32381 GCA_046598945.1 Burkholderiales bacterium
CGAGTTTGTGACGTTGACCAAAACAATTTACCAGATTTCGACCTATCAAGTAGAGTTAACAATGTTTCTCAACTATCTATTGCATAAATATAAAATCTGGGTTTTAATGCTGCCTACCATGTGCTGCGATTATTCGCTTAAAACATTTTCTTAAAGTAAATATTAGGAGTGCCGCTTTGTTGAATCCGCCCACCACCCGAGTCTTTTCGTTATCCAAATTACTGCTCGCGATATTTATGTTGTTTGGACTGGTTGCGTGTGGAGGGGGTGGCGCGAAGGCACCGAGTACGGGAAATCCTCCGCCAGCGGGGGCAACCGTTGCCGCGATTCAAGTTACCACTGACTTGCCAGAATTGAGTTCAAATGGGGCTACACCTGTCACCGTTTTTGCGGACGTTAAAGGCTTGGGAAGTGTATTACTTCCGGACCAACCGGTTACGTTTACCGCGGATTCCGGGGCACTTTCCGTATCTAGCCCGACGACCGATGCCAATGGTCGCGCTTCAGCTACACTCAACACTGGCGGTGACAAATCCACGCGAACCATTCGCGTAACAGTTACATCCGGCGGGTTGACGCAAACAACGACTATCGGCGTTAGCGGAACCAAACTCACGATTAGTGCCCCGACCTCTCTTGTAATCAATTCCTCAACAATACTAACCGTGTTCCTCAAGGATTCAGCCGGGAATGGTATAGCCGGTCAGAATGTGGTGCTAACGTCAAGTCTAGGGAATACATTTATCCCTTCGGCCGCCACAACAAACGCCGCTGGACAGGCGACGATCAATTTAAATGCGACTAACGGTGGTTCTGAGACGATTACGGCCACGGCTCTTGGTGCTTCTGCGGTCCAGAACATCACCATTAGCCCGAACAATTTTGCCTTTGTTGCCCCAGCGGCCGGAACCGAAATCCCGCTTGGAATATCGCAAAGTGTTACGGTTCATTTCGATATTAGCGGCGTCAATCAAACGGGTAATGTGACTTTTACCAATACGCGTGGTACTGTCTCGCCGTCAATCCAAACGCTTGACACAAGTGGTAACGCAACTATCAACGTGTCGTCAACAACCGCAGGCATCGGAACCATAACGGCATCCGCGAGCGGTGTAAGCGCCCAACGGAATGTGGAATTCGTAGCGACGACCGCAGCACTAATGAATATCAGTGCAAGTCCGGCAGTTGTCGGCGTCAATACGCCAACGACTACAACCCAGCAAAGTACGATTAGCTCTCAAATTAAAGATGCCACCGGAAATCTGGTTAAGAATAAGACGATCAACTTTTCAATCGTGGATGTTACGGGAGGTTCACTGTCCCCCGGTACTGCAGTAACGGACAGTCAAGGTATTGCGAGTACTGTTTACACCGCCGGTACGACAACAAGCGCTCAAAATGGGGTTACAGTTACTGCTACCGTTGCTGGTACGTCGCCCGCTGTGACCGCTACGGCAAACTTAACTGTCGCAAGGCAGGCTCTTTTCGTCGATTTGGGTACAGACAACACTATTCGAAAATCTACAAGCGGTCCGAACTATGAGAAGGATTACTCGGTGCTCGTGGTGGACGCCGCGCGCGCAGCAGTAAAAGGCGCAACCGTTACCGTATCATTGACGCCCTTGACATACGGGAAAGGGAACTATGTATTCATTACCCCTTCATGGCGACGAATTTCCTCCATCCCTGGATTTCCGGATACTGCGTGCCTAAGTGAGGATCGAAATGGAAACGGACAACTTGATCCCACGGAGGATACAAATGGTGACGGACTACTCACCCCAAGCGGCGTCGCTACAGTAACTGGATCGGTGGTAACCGACGACACAGGGTTTGGTGTAGTCACTATTAAGTATCCGGCGGAGATAGGGAATTGGGTGAAGGTGCGCCTGGAGGCAAGGGCGACTGTGGCGGCTAGCGAAGGCACCGGCCGGGTAGATTTTGTGTTGCCCGTATTGGCTACCGACTTTACCACTGAGACCGTAAGCCCACCCGGCAATCCTAGTAGATTTGGTACCTCAGCGGATTGCGGCGACACACTTTAAGTGGCGCTTATTAATTCGAGCGCCCCGGGTTAGCGTTATTTTCAAGAACGTCGATAAGTTCGCTATCTGAGGTCAGGCTAGTCACAAAGGCTAGCCCGATCCGACGCAATAGGATAAAGCGAGTCAACCCGGCGTCGACTTTTTTGTCGAGTGCCATTAGCGTTTTGTACGTTTCTATACCCAATGCTGGGGCGTTAGTTGGTAATTCAATTTCTTGAAATAATGTAACGATACGACGTAAACCGACGTCGTCAAGAAGGCCGAGCCGATTCGATAAAGTCCCTGCGAGAACCGTTCCCATGGACACAGCCTCACCATGTAGCCATGTTCCATAACCCGTCGCAGTTTCAATCGCATGGCCGAATGTGTGGCCTAGATTGAGGACTGCGCGGATACCGGTTTCTTTTTCGTCTTGGACCACCACTTCCGCCTTGTTGCGACAAGATTCGTAGATTGCATGAACCAAGGCATCTCGGTCGCGCGCCATGATCTTCTCGATGTTGCTTTCAAGCCACTCAAAAAACGGCAAATCGCGGATTAACCCGTATTTGATGACCTCCGCCATCCCTGCTGAAAACTCGCGTTGTGGCAACGTATCCAGCGTCTGCGTATCCGCGAGCACCAGCTTCGGCTGATAAAACGCGCCGATCATGTTCTTTCCCTGGGGATGATTGATCGCCGTCTTGCCCCCGACCGCCGAATCGACTTGCGCCAATAATGTCGTTGGAATTTGGATGTGAGGAACACCGCGCTGGTACGTCGCGGCGGCAAAGCCGGTCATGTCACCGACGACGCCGCCGCCGAGGGCGATCAAAGTCGTCTTGCGTTCACAACGTTTTTCGATCAGTTGATCGAAAATTTGGTTGAGCGTCTGCCAGTTCTTATGGATTTCGCCATCGGGAAGAACGATCTCAAAGCTTTCCACGCCGGAGGCTGCTAATGCAGCGCGCAACCGCCCCGAATAGAGCGGGCCAACAGTGGTATTGGTGACGACGGCCACGCGCTTTTGCGGCAAGTGCGGCGTGATGAGGTCGGCGCGATCCAATAGGCCCGCGCCGATGTGAATGGGGTAGGGTTGATCTTTGATGTCTACGGTGAGGGTACGCATGGCGGGGCAAGAAACCTTAACCCGAACGATTATAACCGAGTGAGTTCTTGCTCCAGGTGGCGAACGAGTTTTTGTACGTTTTGCTCGCCGGTGTCGGCGATTAAATGCGCCGTTTCGCAATAGAGTGGATCCCGTTGCTTGAGTAGTTCTTGCAGGCGGCCGCGCGGATTCTCCGTTTGCAACAGGGGGCGATTCTTGTCGTTGCGCGTTCGCCGCCACAGGTCGTCCGCGCTCGCGCGCAGGTAAATAACCGTTCCGCGGCTGCGCAGCGCTTGGCGATTTGCTTCGCGCAGGATCACGCCACCGCCGGTCGCGAGGACGACACCTTGATGCTGCGTAAGCTCATCGATAATCGCCTCTTCGCGCGCACGAAAGCCGTCCTCGCCTTCGAGCTCAAAGATCACCGCGATTTTGACGCCCGTCCGCTGTTCGATTTCGTGGTCGGAGTCGATGAACCGTTTGCTCAAATGCTTGGCGAGCAGCTTGCCCACGGTGGTCTTGCCCGCGCCCATGAGTCCCACCAAGAATAGATTTTCTGATGACATGAATTACCGTTACCGAAACGAAACCGGCCGGATCACTATGATCGCGGCCGGTTTCGTAAGGATAACAAAAGCTGAATTATCAGGGAAATGTTTGCTTCACAAACGGTGACTTACACCTATCCCTCGCCGAGACCCTTATGGATAGGGGCTGGCGTCGGGCCATTGGCTCCCAGCATGATCTATCGCGCGGTCAAATTGTCCTTCAGAATTTTAGGTGTAATAAACACCAGCAGTTCAATCTTATCGTCAACCCGCGAATCGTGTTTGAATAGGCGTCCAATGAATGGGAGGTCTCCGAGCAGCGGCACTTTTTCCGTGTCAACGCGCGAGGTCTGCTCGTAAATTCCGCCGAGTACGGCGGTTTCGCCATCGTCGACCAGGATTTGCGTAATAACCTTTTTGGTGTCAATCGAGGGAATGCCTTGGAATGAGGGGCCAACGGCGTCCTTCTTCACTTCCAGATCCATAATTACCCGCCCGTCCGGCGTGATTTGCGGCGTGACCGCGAGGCTCAGTACGGCTGATTTAAAGTTGACCGTCGTTCCGCCATTAGATGCGGATGTCAAATACGGAATCTCGGTACCTTGCTCGATCGTCGCTTTTTGTTTATCTGCCGTAATGACTCGAGGACTGGAAACAATCTTCCCGCGCTTGTCCGCTTCAAGTGCTTGCAACTCAAAGGCGATCAAGTTGCCGCTACCGATATTGAGCAGCGTAAACGCGAGAGAAGCGGTCGGACTGGCGCCGGCGACTGGCAGGCTAATGTTGGGAATATCGCTTACGTTAACAGCGGTATTTGTGCCAGACGCAATATTGGTTGAGGGCTCCAACGTGCTGGATACGCCCAGGTTGGTATTGTTGCGGTTGTACCCGCCACGCCCGCCGAAGCGAAACCCGAGTTGTTTACTCCACTTATCGTCGGCGATCACGATGCGTGCTTCGATCATGACCTGACGAACTGGCACATCAATCTTAACGATCAGCTTACGCAACTCGTCCAATCGATTTCCGGTGTCCTGCACGAACAAGGTGTTGGTTCTGCCATCGAACACCGCGCTTCCACGTTTGGACAGGATGCGTTGCTTCTCGTCGGACAACAGCTTTTTCAGGTCTTCCGCTTTTTGATAGTTCAATTGGAAACTTTCGGTTTGCAATTGTTCCAATTCCGAAATTTGTTGGTTGGCTTCCAGGGCGAGCTTTTCTTTGGTGTTGACTTCGTCGGTCGGGGCAATGAGCACGACGTTGCCGTTCTTACGCTTGCTCAAACTCTTGCTTTGGAGAATGATGTCCAGCGCCTGATCCCACGGTACGTCCTTCAAGCGCAGCGTAATATTCCCCTGCACCGAATCACTGGCGATGATATTGAGTCCCGTGAAATCGGCGATCACCTGCAGGACGGAACGAATCTCGACGTTCTGGAAATTGAGCGACAATTTTTCCCCGGCGTACCCCGGCTGCGAGCCTTGAACCAACTTGTTGGGGTCTTCAATCAACCGTTTCACTTCGACAATGAACTTGCGATCAGTCTGGTAAGCGGAGTGTTCCCATAGTCCCTCGGGCTCAATGCTGACTCGCACGTTGGCGCCATAACCGCGCGCTTCTACGAATTTAACCGGCGTGCCAAAATCACGCACATCTAGGCGGCGCTCAAGATTTTTTGCCAGGCCCGCGTCCTGAAATTCGACGATCAAATTTCGCCCTTGGCGACGGATATCAATGCCGGTGCTGGCGTCGGAAAGGTCGATCACCACACGGCCCTCGCCGTTCTGTCCGCGGCGAAAGTCGACATCACGAACCGCGTGTCCCGAAACGGCCGGCGCCGCGTCGGAAAAGCGCGTAGCGGTCTCCCCGCCCGTTGCAACTTTTTCGCCGCCTTGCAGGATTAGCAGCAACGTCTTACCGTCAACTTTGGTCTCGTATGGTACCGATCGATTCAAGCTCATGACGACGCGAGTGCGATTACCGGCTTGCACGATATTGAGGTTTCGCAGTTCACCTTCGCGCAGTTCCAACGCATTTTTGCCCATCGCGTTAGTCGTGTCAGCGAAATCTAGGGCGATGCGTGGCGGCGTATTGACCGAGAAAGTGCCGGGTGGATTCGCCAGATTCTGCTTTAGAGTAAATTTAACAATGACCTTGCCGCCCGGTAGGCTCTGCGCCGTGATGCTCTCGATCGCATTGCCGCCGCTGGGCGCGGGGCTCGCCGCCCATACCCAACCCATGAAAAATAGCCCAGCCCCGATGAGTATCCGAAATAAATCGTGTAGTGGGCGGCGCGTTGTAGACATTATTTTTTCTCCAATTCATCAATCAGTTGTAAAGCGGCTTCGTTTTCCTTCCAGTCGCCCTCGCTGTCCTGAATGCTTTCTTTCAGTGTAATTTCGGTTTCATTTATTCCGACGATCCGGCCAAAGTTCTGGCCTAGGAAATTTCCTTCTTTCACGCGGTGAACGGTCTGATCCGCGCGGATCAGTGCATAGTGAATTTTGGCTTTTTCCAACGTTCCAACAAATTTCAGTTCGCCCAAAGGATAGGACTCCAGCAACTCCTTGCGACGATTGAGATCAGGTCCCTTGTCGGCACCGTTTTTCTTTTGCTGATCGATCGCCTTACGCTGCTTGAATGGCTCAAATAAATCATCGGCCGCGTAGGTGAACGCTTGATAAGGAGCGACTTCGGGCAATGGTTCGATTTTTTGCGCGACCTGTTGCTCTGATTCTTTCACCCATTGCTTTAGATCTTCGTTGGGCTCCGAACTACAGCCGACGAGAAACGTAACTAAGCCAAGAAAAATCCATTGCCTCATGATTTTCCGCCCTTTTGCGACTTGTCTTTTTCTTTCTTCGCCTTAAGCTGCGTGGCGATCTCGTCTTCATCGAGATAACGATAGGTCTTGGCGACCGCATCCATGACCAACTGACCCTCCGTGCCCTTGGTCGTACTACTGTTGATGGCGAGGTCATTAAGCAACACGATTCGCGGTAACTTCGAGACATCGCTGGCAAAATGCCCCAGACTATGAAAATCACCTGTCACTTTGATTGTGACCGGCAACTCTGCGTAATATTCACTGATCGTTTCCGACGCGGAGGGCTTGAAAAGTTCAAAGCGAAGCCCGCGGCTCAGTCCGGCTTGGTTGATGTCGGTGAGTAACGCGTCCATTTCACTGCGCTTCGGCAGTTGTTTGAGTAGCGTGCCAAAACTTTGCTCAATGTCCGCGAGCCGCTTCTCGTAGGCCTCTAAGTTCACAGCCATCGCTTTCTTACCCATGAACGCCGACTTGAGTTGAGCTTCCTCGGCTTCGGTGGCGGAAAGTTCGTCCATTTGCGGCTTCCAAAAGAACCAGAACGCCGCAACGATCACAATCAGGGTCAGGAGAACAAGCCCACCGAATTTAAAGGGCCAGGGCCAACTACCGGGGTCCTGCGGATTGAGCGCCTTGAGTTGTTCGAGCCAGTTATTCATGCGGCCTTGTCCTTTTTCGTCTTGCCACCCTTTTGACCCGCTTCCGGGGCCTCCACGTGGGCGCGCTTAACGCGAACATTCATACCAAATTCACTGATCGGATTGTTGTTGAGCGCTACCGCCTTGATCTCTACCAACTCTGGTTTTTCCAGCCATTCGGAACTATCGAGGTTGCGCATCAAAGTAGAAATCCGACCATTGGTTTGGGCATATCCGACGATATTCACGACCTGCCCCGTCTGCTTGACGGTTTTAATCCATACGCCCTCCGGGAGCTGGCGCACCAATTGATCGATCAAGTGAACCGACTCTGCGCGGTTAGTCTGCAATCCTTCGACCACCTGCTTGCGGGCCATTAAGTCGGCGGTTTGCTCCTTGATCGCCTTGATTTTCTCGATTTGAGCGTCAAGCTTTTTGGTTTCCTCGGCTAGGTATGCATTGCGCATCCGCTGCGTGTCAACGCGCCCAGACAAATAGGTATGGCCCAACAATCCAACCACCAGGCCAATGGCAACGGCGATCCCGGCGCCAACAGCCATTTGCTTTTTTCGCTGTTCACGTTTTAACTGACGATGAGGAAGTAGGTTGATGCGAATCATGCGTCGAACCTCCGCATTGCCAGACCGCATGCGACCAGCAACGAAGGCGCGTCTTGTGCGAGCAACCGCGGACTTAATCTTGAAGAAATCTGCATTTGAGAAAACGGGTTTGCGACTAAGGTATTTATTTGCGTGCGCGCCGAAACGATGTCTTCGAGGCCGGGAAGCATCGCACACCCCCCGGCAAGTATGATGTGATCGACCTTGTTGTACTGCGTGCTGGTAAAGAAAAACTGGATCGCGCGGGCGATTTCAAGGGACAGGTTTTCCAAGAATGGCTGTAACACCTCCGCCGCGTAGCTGTCCGGCAGCGATCCGGATTTTTTTTCCTTTTCCGCTTCCTCGGGGTCGATATTGAAGTGACGGGCAATTTCTTGGGTGAGTTGATTTCCGCCCACTTGCTGCTCACGGACGTAGACGGCTTGGCCATCTTTAAGCATGGAAATTCGCATGGTTGACGCACCGATGTCAACGGCGGCGATGATCCGCTCCCCGTCCTTTCCCGGCAGATTCATTTCAATGAGTTCCAGCGCGGCTTGCGCGGCGTAAGATTCTACGTCCATTACGACCGGTTTTAATCCCGCCGATTCCGCCACCGCCACCCGATCCTCGACCTTCTCGCGCCGCGACGCGGCGATCAACACTTCAACTTCTTCCGGCCCGGTGGGCGCTTGGCCAAGCACTTGAAAATCAAGGTTTACTTCATCGAGCGCAAAGGGTAAATACTGGTTCGCCTCGCTCTCGACCTGAACCTCCAAGTCTTCCTCGCGACCAGCCGACGGGATGATTACTTTTTTCGTGATTACTGCCGACGCCGGCAGTGCCATGGCGACGAGCTTCACCCGCGTACCAAGCCGCCGCCAAGCGCGCCGAAGTGATTCCCCTGCAATTTCCAAGTTGGCGATATTACCCTCGGTGACGATATCCTTGGGTAGCGGCTCGATGACGTATCGCTCGAGGCGGTAGCCGCCTTTTCCTGCTTGCGCAAGCTCGACCATCTTGATCGAGGAAGAACTAATGTCCACCCCGACCAAAGGCGGCGCCTTCGGACTCAGAAATTCAAGCCGGGAAAGAATTTTTTCCGTTAGCATATCGAGTTACTTTAAATAATTCACGTTAAATACTAACAGTAAGTATAGTACCTGTAAAGCATTTTATAAAGATTCATTAAATCTAAGGGGCGACGGTATAATTAACCTTGATAATGACAAATATCGCTTACCATTCCGTGTCCTACCGCTGGATTCTTTACCCTTTTTTGATCTTGGTGACTATCGGCTTGGTTGCCGTTGGTGTTTTCGCACTCACTCTGGCATTGCTTTACCCCAATCTTCCCGGCCTGGAATCCCTCACCGACTATAAACCGCGCGTTCCGCTGCGGGTGTTCACCGCCGACGGTCAGTTGATCGGAGAGTTCGGCGACGAGCGGCGCGCCATTGTCAAGATCGAGGCGGTTCCCGATCTTATGAAGAACGCGATCCTCGCCGCCGAAGATGATCGCTTCTACCAGCATTCGGGTGTGGATTACATTGGTGTCGTGCGTGCGGCGCTGGCTAACGTGTTCGCCGGCGGCAGGCGCGAAGGCGCGAGCACAATTACCATGCAAGTCGCGCGTAACTTCTTTCTCACTCGCGAAAAGACCATTACAAGAAAGTTGAGCGAGATGCTGCTTGCGTTCAAAATCGAACGCAATTTGAGCAAGGATCAGATACTCGAACTTTACATTAACCAGATCTTTCTGGGCCAACGAGCCTACGGCTTCGCTGCCGCGGGCCAGACCTATTTCGACAAACGGCTTGATCAACTCAACGTCAGTGAAATTGCCACGTTGGCGGGCCTTCCCAAAGCGCCCTCGAAATGCAATCCCATTAACAACCTGAAATGCGCGAATCAGCGTGCTCTGTATGTGCTGCGACGCATGCGCGAGCTTAACTATATCAGCGAAGAACAGTATCAGTCCGCGGTCAATCAACCGGCGCGGCTGCGGCAAGCGATTGAGACTTACTCTGTCCCGGCCGACTACGTGGCCGAGATGGTTCGGCAATACATGTTTGATACCCACGGTGAAACCGCCTACGACAGTGGGTTCAAAGTGGTTACGACCATTCGCAAAGACGATCAGTTGGCCGCTGACGAGGGTTTGCGCAAAGGACTTCTCGATTACGATAGTCGCCACGGCTATCGCGGGCCGGAGGGCTTTTCGATCACCGACGTTACGCCGTCGACGGACGATCATCGACTGGAAGAAATTCTCGCGGATCGGGAAGTCAGTGGGGGGTTGTTGCCGGCGGTGGTCACCCAGGTAAGCGGCAACAGCGCTCAGGTGTACGTCAAAGGGGGCGGCGCCATCACGCTCCAAGGCGAGGACATACGCTTCGCTGCGGCCGCCCTCAGCGGTAACGCGGCGCTTAATGTCCGCCTTCGGCCGGGCGCGTTCGTTCGCGTCGCCAAGATCGATCACGCGCGTTTTAGGATTGCACAATTGCCTGCGGTCGAGGGCGCGCTGGTGGCGATCAATCCCAGCGACGGCGCGATACGCGCCTTAGCCGGCGGCTTTGATTTTCACAGCAGCAAGTTCAATCACGTAATGCAGGCGATGCGCCAGCCGGGATCAAGCTTCAAGCCCTTTGTTTATTCCGCCGCACTGGAGAAAAATTTTACGCCGGCCAGCATAATCAACGACGCGCCGCTGGTCATCGATCCGGGTGATGCCAGTGGCGAATTGTGGGAGCCAAAAAATTTCGATGAGAAATATTCCGGCCCGACCCGACTGCGCACCGCTCTGACCAAATCGAAGAACACCGTGTCGATTCGCATCATGCAATCCATCGGCGGACAGTACGCTCAAGACTATGTCGCCAGCCGCTTCGGCTTTGATCCAAAGCTCAACCCGCCGTTTCTCACCATGGCGCTGGGCGCCGGCAACGCGACGCCCATGACCATGGCATCGGCGTATTGTGTTTTTGCCAACAACGGCTATAAAGTCAGGCCTTATTTTATTGAGCGGGTAATCGATTCCAAGGGCAACGTCGTTAGTCAGTCCAAACCGGTTATCGCGGGCGCAACGGCGGAGCAAACTCTCGATCCGCGCAACGCGTTCCTGATGAACAGCTTGCTGCGCGACGTCGTCAGGGTCGGCACCGCGACCAAAGCGCTGTCCCTGGGCCGGGACGATTTAGCCGGGAAGACCGGCACCACGAACGAACATCGCGACGCCTGGTTTGCCGGCTTTCATCCAACCCTGGTCGCCATTGCCTGGATCGGCTTCGACAACAATAGTCCTTTGGGTGACAGGGAAACCGGCGCCGTCGCCGCGTTGCCGATCTGGATGTCGTACATGGCCAAGGCATTGCGCGGTGTGCCCGACGCAAAACTCACGGTTCCGCCGGGGATCGTTCAGCTCGGTATAAACCCGGAAACCGGCAAGCAGGATCCGGACAATCCAGGCAAGATTTTCGAATATTTTTATCAAGAGAATGTTCCGGCGATGCAGCCTCCGCAGGAAGTCGAAATTCAGCCGGAGAACGGCGACAAGCCGGCGGAAGAGATTAAAGACCAGCTATTCTGACATGGGCCGCAATAACCACATGCGCAGCCATTTGGCCTACTTGGCGGCGCGCCTGATGGCCGAAGACGGCATTCAAGATTACGGCGCCGCCAAACGCAAAGCCGCGCGCCAGGCGGGTGTGCCGGATACGCGCGAACTGCCGGACAATCAGGAAATCGAAGCAGCGCTCAAAACCCACCAATCGCTTTACCAAGCCGAACAACAGCCTATTATTTTGCGCGACCTGCGCGAGATCGCCGTGCGCGCCATGGAATATTTTTCTCGGTTCAATCCCTACCTGGTCGGTTCTGTCCTAAGCGGAACGGCAGGCGAGCACTCGGACATCAATTTACATTTGTTCGCCGACAGCGCGAAAGAGTTCGAGATTTTTCTGTTGAACGAAAAATCCGAGTTTGAACTTGAGACGCGCAACTTTACGCTGAACGAACGAACCGAAGCGGTCCCGGTTTATCGCCTTGAGCTCGACGGCGCGGTCATCGCGGCCGCGGTGTTTGAGCGCGACGACGAGCGCATCATGCAAAAATACAAAGCCGACGGCCGGACGGTAGAACGGGCTAAGCTTGTCGAAGTTAAAGTGCTGTTAGGCGCCACGGTGGGCGGGGCGGACTAGGGCCAAAGGCGCATGGATACTTGATCGTGGCGATGCATGGCCTGGGAGCCGCGCTGGTATTGGTTCTTCAGGCATATATAGTGAAATTTAAGTCCGCAACAGCTCCGCCGCCTGCAACGCGAAATAAGTCAAAATTCCATCCGCCCCAGCGCGCTTGAACGCGAGCAAGGATTCCAACATGCATTTGTTTTCGTCCAGCCAGCCATTTTTGAACGCCGCCTGCAACATCGCATATTCGCCACTGACTTGGTAAACAAAAGTGGGCGCTTGATATTCATCCTTCACCCGGCGCAGGATATCGAGATAAGGCATGCCGGGTTTCACCATCACCATGTCCGCGCCTTCTTGCAAGTCCAAACCGACTTCCCACAACGCTTCGTTACTGTTGGCTGGATCCATCTGGTAAGTCATTTTATTGCCCTTGCCGAGGTTAGCCGCCGAGCCGACCGCGTCGCGAAACGGGCCGTAAAAGCCCGAGGCGTACTTCGCGGAATACGCCATGATCTTGGTGTGGATGTGCTTGCTCTCGTCCAACGCCTTACGTATCGCGCCGATGCGACCATCCATCATGTCGGACGGCGCGACTATATCCACGCCAGACTCGGCTTGAGTGAGCGCCTGCTTACATAAAATTTTCAGGGTCACATCGTTAATGATGTAGCCGTTATCGTCAATCAAGCCGTCCTGGCCGTGGCTAGTGTAGGGATCCAGCGCCACGTCGGTCATCACGCCCAGTTCCGGGAAATTTTTCTTAAGCGCCGCGACCACACGCGGGATCAAGCCATCGGCGTTCATCGCCTCCTTGCCGTCCAAGGTTTTTAGCGCCGGCTCGATCACCGGAAACAACGCCATGGCCGGCACGCCCAACTTCAAACATTTTTCCGCGACGGGAAGCAGCCGATCCAAGGTCATCCGTTCCACGCCGGGCATTGACGGCACGACCTCGATGCGATTGTGCCCCTCAATGACAAACACGGGGTAGATGAAATCATCCGCCGATAAGCGGTGCTCGCGCACCATGCGCCGGGAAAAATCATCTTTGCGCACGCGGCGCATGCGCTTTTGCGGGAATTGACTAAGGATGTTCATGTCGAAGATGAGGTCATTAAATCGTGATTAAGCCGTTAGGAACTTTTTTCTGAACCCGGGGGTCATAGGTACAGATGGTAGCAATACTGTCTCCCGCTTTTCCTCCCTGAGCGGGTGCCTTAATCATATTAGGGCTTTGCTTCGCCCCCGGCTTTACTCCCCTTTAGCCGGGGGTTTTTATTTTCCAGAACAGCGCGTTTACGTAGTTCCATGCCAAATAATGTCGCGATCCAATCTTCAGCTTCGTCGACGCCATGTTTTTTCAGGCTGGAAAAAAGTTGCACGCTGGACTGCGGAAAATCCGTTGCTAACGTCGCGCGAACTTTGCTTAGGGTTGCTGCCTGCTCATTTTTTGTCAGCTTATCAGACTTGGTAAGCAACACGCGGATCGGCTTTTCGCGCGGGCTAAACCAACCGAGCATGCGCTGATCCAGATCCGTCAGCGGATGGCGACTATCCATCATAATCACCAAGCCCCTCAGGCTGGTGCGGGTGGCGAGATAGGCCGACAGCAAATCGCCCCAATGAGCTTTGAGTTCCAGCGGCACGCCGGCATAACCGTAGCCCGGCAGGTCGACGAAATAACGCTGGTTCGCCATGCCGAAATAATTGATCATTTGCGTGCGCCCGGGCGTTTTGCTGACGAACGCGAGCTTGTTTTGGTTGGTGATGGAATTAATCGCGCTGGATTTCCCGGCGTTGGAACGGCCGGCGAATGCTAACTCCATGCCTTCGTCCGGCGGTAACTCCACCAAGTTATACGCAGAGCGGTAATAGGTCAGCGAATTAAACAGGGACATCGGTAAATCGCGCGGTGGCGAGCAGAAAGGGAACTCGTGTAAAATCCGGCGTTCTATTGGTAAGGCACAAGCACAAGGAACAATTCATGAGTAAGCATTGGGCAGTGATAGTCGGATTCGGATTAACGTTGGGCGCGGTATCGCTATTCGCGGAACAGCACGCGACGGCCAAAGCCGACCTCGCCAAGGGTCAAGCGGCGGCGGTCACTTGCGCCGCCTGTCACGGCGGCGATGGCAACAGCGCCATCGCCATCAATCCCAGCTTAGCCGGACAGCATCCCGAGTATATCACCAAGCAATTGATGAACTTTAAGTCCGGCGAGCGCAACAACGCAATCATGAAAGCCATGGTCGCGGTTTTAGCCACCGACGAGGACATGAAAAACGTCGCCGCCTATTTTGCCGCGCAGAAGCCGCGCCCCGGCATCGCGCGCGATCAAGCGCTGGTCGACGCCGGCCAAAAAATCTATCGCGGTGGTGACATCGAAGCGGGCATTCCCGCCTGCGCCGGCTGTCACAGCCCAAGCGGTGCGGGCATTCCGGCCCAGTACCCACGCTTAGCGGGGCAGATGAAGGAATACACGTTAGCGCAACTCAAAGCCTTCAAAGCGGGCGAGCGCGCCAACGACAACGCCGCGATGATGCGCACCATCGCCGGTCGCTTGAGCGAAAAACAGATGGAAGCGTTAGCCGAATACGTCTCCGGACTTCAATAAAGCGCTAACGTTTCTGCAACACGCCTTTCAGCGCGGCGCGCGCCTGCCGTAAACTCGCCTCCGTCGTCGGCCAATCAATACAACCGTCGGTGACGGAAATACCATAACGCAACAACGATAAATCCGCGGGAATCGCCTGATTCCCCGCGTGGATATTGCTTTCCAGCATCACGCCGACAATCGATTTATTGCCGCCGACGATTTGTTTCACCGCATCGTCGAACACTTCCGGTTGCCGCGCGGGATCTTTACTGGAGTTGGCGTGGCTGCAATCGATGACGATGTTGCTCGGTAGTTTTTGTTTGGCTAGCGCCGTCTCGGCTAGTGCAATCGATTCCTTGTCGTAATTGGGTTTCGCGCCGCCACGTAAAATCACGTGGCCATAGGCATTGCCCTTGGTGCGTACAACGGCAATCTGCCCATTCTGATTTACGCCCAGAAAACTGTGCGGCTGTTGCGCCGAAAGCATGGCGTTAATCGCAACTTGCAGGCCGCCGTCGGTGCCATTTTTAAAACCGACCGGCATCGACAACCCACTTGCCATCTCGCGATGGGTTTGCGATTCCGTCGTGCGTGCGCCGATCGCGCTCCACGAAACCAGGTCCGACATATATTGCGGACTCATCGGATCGAGCGCTTCCGTGCCTGCGGGCAAACCGAGTTCGGCAATGTCGAGCAGCAGCTTGCGCGCTTTTTTTAGACCCTCTTCGATATGGAAAGAATCGTCCATGTCGGGGTCATTGATCATGCCTTTCCAACCTGTCGTGGTGCGCGGCTTTTCGAAATACACGCGCATAACGATGAACAAAATATCGCTGACTTCGTCGGAAAGTTTTTTCAGGCGATGCGCATAATCCATCGCAGCAATCGGATCGTGCACCGAACATGGCCCGACGACAACCAACAAGCGTGGGTCGCGCCGATCGAGAATGTGCTCGACGATCAGACGCGATTCGAACACGGTCTTTTCAGCGCGCATGGAAAGCGGCTGCGCTGCCTTAATGTCGCCCGGCGTCGGCAGTACATCGAGGGACAAGATGTTGACGTTGTAAATGCGATTTTCGTCCATGGCGCTTTCGTGTGGAATTAGTAGTTCATTAGTTTGCACTGATTTCGTCGTAGCCGCGCCCGATGAACTCGATCAAACAAAAACCATGACCGAACGGATCGGCGAAGTTGGCCATGTGGCCCCAGTTGAACGTTTGCAGCGAACCTTCCAACTTTGCGCCCGCGCTCTCGGCTCGATCGATCCCCGCCAAGATATCAGAAACGACAAAATCAAGATGCACCGGCGTCCAATGACGCCGAAAGTCACGCTGCTGCGACGTTGTGGGTGAAGCAGTGCTGCCGCTGGGTTTTTCGATCAGATAAATCGGCGACGACCCACCCAGCATTTCCATAATATTTCCGATAAGCCGCCGACCCCGACGCAAACCTAATGCGTCGCGATAAAAGGCGATGGCTTTTTCGAGGTCATCGACATCGATGTTGACAAGTAGTTCGGCCGTGATAAGTTCCAATCAAATTTACCAATGTCATCCTGAGCGCAGCGAAGGATCTGCTTTTAGTGCCCTGAAAAAATCAAAGCAGATTCTTCGCTGCGCTCAGAATGACATTTTTGGGAGCGTTAGTCGGTCAGCGCTTGTTTTGCGGCAGCGACCGTCTTCTCAATTTCTTTCGCTCCATGTTCCGCCGACACAAATCCGGCCTCGAACGCGGATGGTGCGAGATAAATGCCTTGCTTCAACATCGCATGGAAAAATTTATTGAAACGCTCCTTATCACATTCCATCATTTCGGCGAACGTACGCGGCGCCTCGGCGCGAAAGAAAATACCGAACATGCTGCCGATGGATGCGCTCGAGAGCGCGACCCCGGCTTCTTTAGCGACGTCGACAATGCCCTGGAGAATGGCTCTGGTATTGGCTTCCAGCTTGGTATAAATGCTCGGATCGCGTTGCAAAATCCTCAGTGTCACAAGACCGGCAGTCACCGCGACGGGATTGCCCGACAACGTGCCCGCTTGATACACCGGCCCAAGCGGCGCCAGCTTGGCCATAATGTCGCGCCGTCCGCCGAAGGCGCCAACCGGCAAACCGCCGCCGATAATTTTGCCGAGTGTCGTGATGTCCGGCGTGATGTTGAAATGACCTTGAGCGCCTTTCGGCCCGACGCGAAAACCCGTCATCACTTCGTCGAAAATCAACACCGCGCCGTGCTTGGTGCAGAGCTCGCGCAAAGTCTGCAAAAATTCCGCGTCGGGAATGAGCAAATTCATATTGCCCGCAACCGGTTCGACGATCACGCAAGCGATTTGATCGCCCATTTTCGCGAAGGTATCTTTGATCTGCTGCGAATTGTTGTAGTCCTGCACCAGCGTGTGGGCGACCACTTCAGGCGGCACGCCGGCGGAGCTGGGATTGCCGAAGGTCAGTGCGCCGGAGCCCGCTTTCACCAATAGCGCATCGCCGTGGCCGTGGTAACAGCCTTCGAATTTGATGATGGCATTGCGGCCGGTGAAGCCGCGCGCCAGGCGAATCGCCGTCATTGTCGCCTCGGTGCCGGAACTCACCAAGCGCACTTGCTCGATACTCGGCAACATCGTGCACAGCAATTGCGCCATTTCCAATTCCGTTTCCGTCGGCGCGCCAAAGCTCAATGAATTTTCCGCGACGCGTTGTACGGCTTGCACAACTTCGGGGTGAGCGTGCCCCAAAATCATCGGGCCCCAGGAGCCGACGTAGTCGATATATTCCTTGCCGTCGGCGTCGTAAAGATAGGCGCCTTTGCCGCGCTGGAAAAATATCGGCGTGCCGCCGACGGCGCGGAACGCGCGCACCGGCGAGTTCACGCCGCCGGGGATGTATTTTTGCGATTGTTCAAAGAGAGTTTCGTTACGTGTGGGCATGGTCGGTTTTCTTTATCAAAAAGATATTTATAAAGATCCCCTTGCCCACTTGTGGGAGAGGGGTAGGGGTGAGGGCAGGCATCTTCATAGCAATCGCCGACCCCTCACCCTAGCCCTCTCCCCGTACACGGGGAGAGGGGACGTGACTTTTACGACGCGGTGAAAATAATGCCGCAAATCTTGTCGCCGTGACTTCAATTTCTGGCGAATCAAATAACGCGCTAATCACCGCCACCGCATCCGCCCCCGCCTCGATCAACAACGGCGCGTTTTCCAATGTGATGCCGCCGATCGCCACAATCGGGCACGAAATTTCCCGCTTCGCTTGGCGCAGTAAATCCAATGACGGTCGCACCGCTTTGGGTTTCGTCGTTGACGGAAAAAAACTGCCGAAGGCGACATAATCCGCGCCATTTTTTTCTGCTTCGACTGCGAGGCCTAATTGATCGTAGCAGGATACACCAACAAGCATGCCGGAGAACAAGGACTGGTGCGACTCTCCAATGGGCATATCCTGCGAGCCAAGGTGGACGCCGCTCGCAGACAGGCTTGCTGCGAGGGTTGTATCGTCGTTGATAATCAGCGGCACGCGATATTTTTTGCACAGTGACTGCAACGCCTGCGCTTGATTTGCTTTCAAATTTGGCGCGAGTTTTTTTGCGCGATACTGCAGCATGCTGGCGCCGCCGCGCAGTGCCGCTTCGACATCGCGCAGGAGCTGCGCCGTGTCGCCGGTTTCCGGGGTAATGGCATATAAGCCGTTAATGAGTTTCGCCATTGTCGTCTTCGTCGCGCGCCCAAAACATTCGATCGGGAATGAACTGGCCCATGCCGGGACGAAAGCCCGCTTTCAAGGTTTGCCAGGTATATTCCTGCGCTTCGTGAATCGCTTCCGACAAATTGTCGTTCTGCGTAATCAGCGCCGCGCAGGCCGAGGCGAGCGTGCATCCTGAGCCGTGGTAGCTGCCCTGCAGACGCGGCCAGGTATCGGCGCGCACGGCGCCGGTTCTATCGTACAGCGTGTTGATCACCTCGGGCGTGTGATGGTGGGTGCCGGTGATGAGCACGTATTCACAGCCCGTTTCGAGCAGATGTTTCGCGCAATCGGGGAAATCTAACTCGTCGTCTGTGCCCATAATCTCTTGGGCGAGGCGACGTGCTTCGTGCGTGTTCGGGGTAATGAGCGTGGTCTGCGGCAGAATCAATTCGTTCAGCGCCGAGATCATGTCCTCGCTAGACAATTCATCGCCGCCGCCGCTCGCCAGTACCGGATCGAGAATCAACGGCACGTCGGGATAGTCCGACACGATTTCGGCGATGATGGCGATGATCTCCACGCTACACAACAATCCTAGTTTGATCGCCGCGATCGGCATGTCTTCCAAGATACAGCGCGCTTGATCGTCGACCCATTTCGCGTCCATGGTGAGTAGTGCTTCCACGCGCGAAGAATCCTGCACGGTGATGCCGGTAATCACCGGCAGGGGATGGCAGCCCATGCTCGCCAGCGTGAGAATATCCGCTTGAATGCCCGCGCCGCCGCTGGGATCATTGGCGGCGAAAACTAAAACAGCGGGGGGGGTGGCGCGCATGGGCAAGTCGGTGAGTTGATAAACAAGGCGGCAACCCTTATGATGGGCGGCTTCATTTTTGCCTTAGCCAGTCATTTTAACTCAAAGCGAAATTTTTTATGAATGCAGTAGTAAACGATAAGAAATACATGTGCCTTATTTGCGGGTGGATTTACGACGAAGTGGACGGCGTGCCGGAAGAAGGTATTGCGCCCGGCACCAAGTGGGAAGATGTGCCGGTAAACTGGGTATGTCCCGAGTGCGGCGCGCGTAAAGAAGACTTTGAGATGGTGGAGATTTAAAGCGTTTATGTCATTCCCGCGAAGGCGGAATCCATGTTGAATTTCCAATGCCAAATGGATTCCCGCCTTCGCGGGAATGACGAACAAGACAAGCCTCTAAACTTTATTCCAGTAATACAGCAACACCAACGTCCCGAATATCAAGCGATACCACGCAAAGCCATTGAAGTTATGGCTGGAAACGAAGCGTATCAGCGCCCGCACGGCGATCAGCGCCGCGACAAACGAAGTCACGAAACCCACGGCAAACATCGGTAAATCGTTCGCATGCAGCAAATCGCGATGTTTGAACACATCGTAAAACGTCGCGGCGAACATCGTCGGGATCGCCAGGAAAAACGAAAACTCCGTCGCCGTTTTACGCGAAAGTCCGGCGAGCATGCCGCCGATAATCGTCGCACCCGCACGCGAGGTGCCGGGGATCAGCGACACCGCCTGCGCCAGACCCACCAGCAACGCATCGCGCGCCGTCATGTCGTCGACTTCTTTCACGCGCGGCCGCAGATTGAGTCGCTCGACCCAAAAAATGACGAAGGCGCCGACGATCAAGGCAATGGCTACGCTGATTGGATTAAAGAACAGCGCCTTAATCGTTTTGATGAAAAAGAATCCCAGTAGCGCGGATGGCAAAAACGCGATGATCAAATTCGCAATGAATCGTTGCGCCGAGGAATTCGACAACATACCGGTGATCGTATTGGCGACCCGCACTCGATACTCCCACACCACCGCCAAAATCGCGCCAAGCTGAATGACGATCTCAAATACTTTGGCTTTGTCGTCGTTGAATCCCAACCAGTCGCCGACAATGATGAGATGCCCGGTGCTGGAGACGGGCAAAAATTCCGTCGCGCCTTCGACGATGCCCAGGATGAAGGCGTGAATTAGGTTGATTAAATCCATTTAATTATTCTGTGAATTGAGAAATGTTCACCGTCGTCCCCACGAAGGCGGGGACCCAGCGTCTTTCGAATTAGGATGATTCGTTTCGGCTACCGCCGCAAAAACAAACTACGTTATAGCGGAACTACTCGTCCAAGTCTTCCTTCGGTTTTTGTGCGAATTCCTCAGCCAGCTCCGCCAAATCCGGCGGCAAGACGCGAAACACTTTCTTTTTCAACTCAGCCATCATCACGGCAAACTGAAAACCATATTCCAAGCGCATCTGCATCAAGAAATCGCGAACCTTTGCCTTGAGATCGGGCGCCATTGGAATCTGCAAACCCATTATCGCGCCCCTCATGTATTCCTTCAGGCTTTCGATGTCGGCGGGTGAAAAATGCGTGGTCAGGATTTTTTCCACGTTGCGCCATTCGATCTGCGCAAGCGGGGATTCGGTTTGCGTACCCGATTCGGTCGCTGCGAATGTCGGCGAGCAAATTGTTAAAACAGCCGCCAGCAAAAGTGTTTTAAACCACATCAACTACCTCCAAGCCCGCAGCATTGCCGCCGGCGCAAGTTAGATTAAAGAGTGAATCGCTATCGTAAATTCTGCAAACTTAATTCGGCAAGGGTCAGTTACGATCTGAGCGTGGCGGCGCCGACCCATCGGGCGCCGACGGCTTCGAAAATTTAGGTGGCTTAGCCGCGTCGTCATCATGACGATATTTGTGTTTCTTGTAGCGGCGCTCGTATTCCCGGTCAGGCTTTTCCTCGGTACCGTTTTTATTCGCTTGATCCCGCGCGTGATCCGCCGCGCGGCGGCCCTCAACGTCATCGGCCATGGCTATTGAAGCCACGAAAATCGCAACCGGCGCGAATATCATCAAACTTGTTCTCACGTATTCATGTTCCAGGGCATGGATACGTATTGTAAAGTTTATTGACGGCCGTGAGATTGCGATCCAGATAGTTTGCGGTCGTCAGTTCCGCCCCGGAAGCGGCGGTAGTGGCGGCCTCGGCAAGTCCGGTAGTTTGGGCTTAGGCAAGTCGGGCAGGTGCGGCTTGGGAAGATCCGGCAATCGTGGCTTGGGAAGATCCGGCAATCGTGGCTTGGGCAAATCCGGTAGCGGCGCTCGCGGCGGCGCGGGCAAACGCGGTGACTCGACGAAATCGTCGTCGTGATGTTTGCGCTTTTTATGTTTGTGCTTGTGCTTTTTTTGGCCGAGATGTTTGCCTTCGTCGTGATACCGGTCTTTGTGCGCGACATGGCGCTGCTCAACACCGTCGCGGTCATCGTCGTCGTCCCGGCCGGCGATTGCGGGTAGGGTAACCAGCGACAAAAGCAGCGCCAGCGCGAGTTTGGTTAGTTTCATTTGTTTCTCCCTTGTTGTGGGTAGTATATGGATGCAGCGATTCGCTGATTTTAAGCTGAACGCGGCGTCCCGTGGGCAAGTTGACGCGAGAATTGTGCGGTCCCTCACCGAGTAGTAACATTCTTACTTTGCAAAAGTAATACTTTTGTGAGGTAATCATGCGCATTACCAGCAAAGGCCAAGTCACTATTCCACAGGCCATTCGCGAAAAAGCGAGGCTGCTGCCGCACACCGAAGTCGAGTTTCATTATGTTCGCGGACAAATTGTGCTCAAGCCGGTCATAATGCCCAGCGTTGCCGGAGAGGAAACCATATCGCCGATCCGCGCGGCGATCCGGCGGGCGCGCGGATCGGCCAATGAACCGATGTTTAGAGGCTGGTCCACTGATCAAATCATGGCGTTTTTGCGCCGCGACGACTGAAGTCTAAGCGCACTCATGTCGCGCGCGAACCGCGTGCGGATTACGCCGTGCCTACGCGCGTATTGGTCGACAGCAACGTGTTGATTGATTTGCTTGAGAACGATCCAAACTGGGCGGATTGGTCGGAAACACAACTTACCCCGCTCGCGGAAGCGGGGTTGGCCGTCATCAACCCCATAATCTACGCGGAAGTTGCGGCGAATTTCGCAACCATAGAAGCCCTTAACGCGGCAGTCCAATCGTTCAATCTCCAGGGCACTTCTAAAAATTCACCGAATTATGACTACTTCGAGTCCACGCACAAGTAAGCTGAAACGGTAATCAACCCATCGAACTATTGTATCAGCGCACCCGATGAAACATAAACCGCAGCCTGGATTTTTTGACCTAAGCCAACGCAGCCACTAGCTCACCCAGATGGGTGACCGATTGATTGGGCTGAACAGCCAAATCGACTGGGAAGCGTTCCGCCATGACCTTTCCCGCGTGCATGACAAGGCACGCAAAAGCAACGCCGGCGCCAAACCGATTGACGTCATACTCATGTTCAAAGTGTTGGTGCTGCAACAACTGCACAACCTCTCGGATGAACGTATCGAATACCAGATACGTGATCGACTCTCCTTCATGCATTTTCTGGGATTGCAGTTGGAAGACCGCGTGCCGGACGCCAAGACCGTGGCCCTAGGCCACCCCGTCTGGCTGTTTCGTGAGCGCCTTAAGGAACTGAAGCGGGTCGACGTGTAGTTTGCCAGATTCCATGAACAACTGGCGGCGCAAGGCTACGTTGCCCGTGCGGGCCAAATGATTGATGCCACGTTTGTCGAAGTACCACGCCAACGCAACAGTCGCGAAGAGAACGCAACGATCAAGGCTGGCGAAACGCCCGCGGAGTGGCCAGAGGAGTCAGCCAAACGGATGCTGCGTCAAAAAGATGTGGATGCGCGCGGGGCCAAAAAGCATAACGAAACCCACTACGGCTACAAGAACCACATCAACACCGACCAGAACCACAAACTGGTACAAGCCTACGCCGTCACCTACGCCGCCGTACACGACAGTCAAGTATTTGACGACCTGCTCGATCAATCAGTAGATGACAACGACGAGAAACGGCCGGTATATGCCGACAGCGCCTACCGGTCGCAGGAACGGGAAGCGCAATTGGCGACGGACCACCTTGCCAGTCAGATCTGTGAGAAAGGCGCACGCAACCACCCGCTGACTGACGCGCAGAAGGCGTCGAACCGAATGAAGTCGACAGTGCGTGCGCGCGTCGAACACGTGTTTGGTGCGCAGGCGCAGATCGGCGGCCATATCGTACGTACCATTGGCATCTTGCGTGCAACGGTAAAGATCGGCCTGATGAATATGGTGTACAACATCGTACGCCTCACGCAACTAATCAGACGCGACAAGAGAGATGCGCCCGCTGGGGAATAAAACGATAGAAAGCGACAGAAATACACACAAAATAAACCGTAATTGCCCGTTTTTGACGCTCAAATCCGGGGTGTTGCGAAAAAAAGTGCAAACTGCTTGAACGGGGGTGGGATTAAATCCGATTTTTAGAGGTGCCCTTCAGCCATATCACCATGGGTACACACGATTTGACCCGAGCGACGGTGTTCTACGACGCGGTGCTCGCGCCGCTGGGCATTAAGCGTGTCGCGAACCAATACCAAGACTGGGCCGCGTGGCAGCCTCCGGGCGAAGGACAAAAGTTCTGGGTCGGCCTGCCCTACAACCAACTTCCAGCGAGTTGGGGCAACGGCACCATGGTCGCGTTTGCAGCTGCCTCACGCGCTGTGGTGGACGCGGCCTACGCCGCTGCAATTGCGGCAGGTGCACGCGATGAAGGCGCCCCTGGCCCGCGCCCCAACTATGGCCCTGACTACTACGGCGCCTATGTTCGCGACCATGACGGCAACAAGCTCCACTTTGTCTGCCGAGTTGCGCTACCCACGTAGTTGCCCCGGTTCGTTTGCATACCTACCGCTTTACACCGAACAATCTGTTATCAATCTATTGCTGCCGGTGAGGTTGGTCCACCTGGATTGCGTTGCCGGCCAGCAGCAGAGTTCGCGAATGGCCGATTAGGAGCAGGCTGGTCTACCTGGAGCCAGGTCGTTGCGCTCCATGGGCTTAATCATCGAGTCCCAGCCCTTTCGGTTATTTTCCAACAAAGGTACGTAAAGTCTCACAGGATTTGTACGTTGCGCGGATTTCGCCTTTGCGTTTGACGATACGAAATTAGCGCGTTTCCATTGGTTTCCACCTCGATTGCCCGTCACTCAAGGCATCCCTTGAGCAAGAGACTTCGCCTTTTGGCAGTTCTGCGAAATGGCGACTGGAAAACGGTTCAGAAGCTCAATGGAAAACCAGCTCCCAATACTGACCAGCTATCCAAGGAGCTATTTTGGGAGCTACGAAACAGTCAAAATTCTTTGCCAATCTAGAATTTACAGAAATTTCTATGAGACTTTACGTACCTTTGTTGGAAAATGACCTTCAATTGAGTAAAAACGATTTAGTCGTGTGCATGGCTGACCGGGGCACGCTCGCTTGCTGCGAACTGGAGGCGCTAAGGGTTAAGGATAGTGTTACGATATGCTAAGCCGCTGCGGCGGCGTCGGTTCCGTTTTCGGCAATATGACTGTGAGGACCCCGTCTTGGTACGTCACTTCGGCCCTGTCGCGGTCGACCTCATGGGTCACCGGGATCGTTCGCTCAAAAGTCCCGTACGCTCGCTCCATAAGGCTGTAACGCCGGCCCTCGTGCTCTCCTTCCGAACGTTTCACTCCGCGTACCACGAGCACGTTGCCGGGGATCGAGATATCGAGATCCTCCTTTCTCATGCCCGGCACTTCCATACGGATGATCACCGACTGCGCCGTTTCCCAGGTCTCCACCGCGAGTAGTGACCAGTGGGGAAATCTTGGCTTGCCGGGGGGCGATCCGTCGTCTTTGGCGACATGTCGAAGTGGGTAAGGGAACTCCCGCTTCGGCTGAGCAATTCGCGCCAGCCTTCGGTTAAAAGCTCCCAAGCCCGGCTTATCTTATCTTCGAGTCGCGAGCGTAGATCCTTATGCGGTTGCATCGTTACCCCTATCATCACAGACTGCGCATTCGCGCCGTACGCACGGCTGATCTTCAACTGCCGGGCCCGACAGGTCGTACCACTGCTGCAAGAAGTAAATACGCAGCATCTTGTCCAACTCGATCGGCGGGGGACCCGCGCCGGTTTGCTTCGGATACACCGGCTCGATCAACGCCAGCAGGTCGTTCCAGGGCACGACGTGTTGCATCTCGTCCAAAAACTGGTCGCGCCGCGTGGTCTTGCGATACGGCTCAAAGCCGGCTTGCGCTAACGTGATTTGTTTCATCGCCATGCTCCCCTCGCGCTCTTAAACTTGTTTTCCATTCAGTAGTGTCGTCTGTCGCCACAAAACTCATTTAATCGGCGTTTCCCTAGTTGTAATAACGCATCTGAGGATCGCAGCATCAGCAAGCGCCTTTGCCGGCCCAGGCCAGTCCGCGCAATGCGCAACTATCGCCTTGAGCAAGGCATAGCCCCGATCGTAGAGAGGCAGATTGCGTACCGCAAAATCCGGTTCACTCCGGAACACCGCCATCGCTCTTTCCCAAGCCAGAACCGATTGTTCGGACGCGTGATATCGGCACTCGCTCATTTTTTGATACTCAAGCTCGATCGCGCCGCGAAGAATCTCATCAATTTCCATACTGCGTTCCCGCAAAGGGAGGTAGACACACAGGTGCACCAGCCCCGCTTTTCGCGCGAAGAAGGTCCTTTCGAGACGACGATGATCTTAAAGGACGCCTAAACACAATTACAAGTAGCTTGAGATGCGAAGCGGGACGCCGCGCCATCCCGCCTCGCGACCTTCGGGCTCAAAACAATAGTATGGGTTCGAATTCGGACAATTGTTTCTTAATTTTGTCAAACCAACCGGTGCCAGTTTTGCCACCAGCGGATTTTTTCTCGATCCCCGCAAGCTGCTCATACATAGGTTTGTAGTCCTTCTTGGTGCCATAACCCAGCAGCTCGGCCATCTGCAATTGTTCGCGCGCGGACTTCAGATGTACGGCGAGTTTGTCGTTGTCCTCTTTGCTACGGTCCTTTTTCTCCGCCAGGGCTTGCGCCTCCTTGAGCAGGTTTTCGGCCCGCAATTTGGGCAGCGGAATCACTTCATCGGTGGTGATCACGAGGGTATTGAGCGCAGCTTGCAAATTCGCCTTGGCCTCGTCGACCTTGCCCGCGTCGATGAGCGGCGTGATGGCCTTGATCGCTGCCGGATAGGTAGCCAGTGGAATGTTGGTGGTACGAAATTGGATCTCACTCGCCAAAGCGGCGACCAACGGACGAGCCTTCTGAATTTCGCCCCCCACAAGATGCTTCCTGGCTTGCTCAATCGCCACCTTGATGGTGTCAAGGCTCGCGAATAGATCGTAGCTCACGACCTCCGTGTCAATAGGCGCCAGTGCAAGTTTGGGATCACGCGCGAGGATGATCTCGAGTTTGCCGGTAACCAGCGCGAGAGCTTTCAGCGCCTCGTCGTTTTTCTTCCCTTCCAACGCCTGCAGCGCTTTTGTCGTTTCAGCGATCGCAGCAGTTGCATCGGCAAGTAGCTTCTTGCGCTTCTCGGCCGCCGCATCCGCGGTCTTTTTGTCGACCTGCGGCTGAATCGCTTTGCTGGCTTCGGATTGAGCCTGGGGTTTGCTCGGCAGCGCCGAATCGGCGGCAAACCCGGGCGCCGAGAGAACCAGTCCCACGCTCAACAACAGCGGCAGGGAGGGTTTTAAGGGAAACTTTACTTTCCTAATTGGGTTGAACCTCGTGATGTTTGGCATATCGACCTCCGATCAATTATGAATTAAACACCGTCAACACCTTCGTACCGCGGATGACAAATAAGTAAGGGCGTGCGCAAATTTTTCAAGCGTTGCAAACCGTGCACAAAAAACATGAATATCCAAAGGGTAAGCTCACACCCCGGGCTGCAAGGCCACGGAAATGTCCAATTTTGTACGCCCCCTTAATACGCTGATCCGGATCGTGCTGCCTACTTTGTAGTCGTCGAAGCTCGCGAGCAGTTTTTCGACCGAATCTACCGGCTTGCCCTCGATGGCGACGATGATATCTCCCGGTACAATGCTTCCGTCCCGGGACACCTTCGCCCCCTTCAGGCCGGCCACCTCGGCAGTGGAGCCCTTCGCCACTCTTAAGACGACCACTCCGTTCACACCAAGAGCCTCCTTCAGGCGCTGATTGATCTCCTCATCGACATCGATGCCCAGAGCGGGCCGGATATACTTTCCATTACGAATTAGTTCCGGTACGACCCGGTTAATAGTATTTACCGGCACCGCAAAGCCAATGCCGGCACTGGCCCCGCTCGGGCTGAAAATTGCCGTGTTGATTCCGATCAGCCTTCCTGCCGAATCCAGCAGCGGGCCGCCGGAGTTTCCCGGATTGATCGCGGCATCGGTGTGAATCAAGTGTTCGATAGTAGGTCCGTTATCGGTCGACAATGACCGGTCCAGCGCGGAAACGATACCGGTGGTTAGTGTCCAGTCAAGTCCAAACGGATTGCCGATGGCGAACACCTTTTGCCCCGTCTTGAGCTTGAGATTGTGGCTTTCGCCGACGGGAAGCGGCGGCGGACGTTTGGCCGAAATTCCAATTTTCAGCACCGCGATATCGTGGGCCGGGCTTGCGCCGACGAGAGCCGCCTTGTAATTCCTGCCGTCGGCCAATTTCACTCGTGCTTCAGCGGCGCCCTGGATCACGTGGAAGTTCGTTATCACGTGACCCGCGTCGTCCCAGATAAATCCCGAACCGCTGCCGCTGGGCACGGAAAGCACGTTACGCGTCCAGATGTCCATGACCTGCTCCTGGGTGCTGATGAACACGACGGAATTTTTTGATTTCTCAAAGATTTCAATGGTGGATTTTTCGTCGGCTCCGAGGTCGCCACGCGGCGTTACCGAACGCGGCGCAGCGCGTTCGGCCTCCGAATCGGTTTCGACCAGGGGTAGGTAGTACCAAGGCGCAATGAGTAGTACCAATGCGGCGGTCAACCACGCGAGCTTGAATGGAAATCTGTCACGACGGGAAAGCATAATTTTCCCTTTCGCTGTTTGCCTGTCGAAGGCACGTGCCGTCCCCGGCGGCGCCACTACTGACCGCAAAATAAGCCCGTTCTCGCCTTATTTCAACGGGGTCTTGAAATTCAAAACCCTGTCCCTATTTCAGCAATGAAAGCCGTCGGAGCGGCCGGCGGCCCTTAACTCATTGCGAAAGGAGCGGAGCCATGTTTCGATACCCATACCCCGACCACATAGTTGCAGAAATGGACCGCGTGCGGCGCGAGGTTCAGAGTCTCTTCGGTCAGATCCCCAGCATACGCGGCGTCGGCGGCGGTTATCCGGCCCTGAATGTCGGAGCCACGCCGGAATCGATGGAAATTTACGCCTTTGCCCCGGGCCTCGACCCGGCCAAAATCAATGTCAATGTCGAGCGCGGGGTGCTTACTCTGTCCGGCGAGCGCGAGCCCGATCTCCCGTCAGAAAACGCACAAGCCGTGCTGCACGTTAATGAACGCTCGACCGGGCGATTCAGCCGGGCGATAAGCCTACCCGATGATCTGGACGCGAATCAGGTCGCCGCAAAATACGCCGACGGCGTTTTGCAAGTGAGCATCAAGCGCCGCGAGTCGTCGCAGCCGCGCCGCGTGGAAATTCGTACTTAATCCGAAATTCGTACTTAATCCAAGGAGGCCATCATGAGTCAGAACGAAGTCGTTCGCCAGGAAAAAGACACGCGGCGCGAAGATGCAGCGCTGCTTCCCGCCGTTGACGTGATCGAAGACGCCAATGGCATTACGCTTTATGCCGACTTACCCGGCGTACCGAAGGACAAGCTCACGGTCCGCGTCGAAGGAAACACGTTGACCATCGAAGGTGAGATTAGTTTGCTTATGACAAAGGGCATTGAAGCGACCCACGTTGAGGTTCAATCACCGCGCTATCGGCGTTCGTTTGCAGTGGGCAGTGAGTTCAACTCCGAGAAGGTCGGTGCGGAACTGCGGCAAGGGGTGCTGAAACTGCATATCCCCAAAGCTGAGCACGCAAAACCGCGCAAGATTGAAGTGCGCGTGGCCTGAGGATGGGGGCATAGCACGTTCGTATGTGATCGCGCCGGTCGGATGCTGACCAAGAGAGGCCGGCGCGATTCGCATGGTATTGCCCAACGTCAGTACCAATACCAGCGCATCAGCTAGCCTTTAACGCTGCTCATCGTGGTGACCGGGAATTCCCTGATTCAGTCCCTGGAAATTCGGTGTCGTTAACATCATATCCGTTGCAAATTAATTGATGCCGGTGGAGAAAAATCATGGCAAAGGCATTGAATGAAATAAGCGGGAACCTGAACCAGGCATGGCAAAACGTGGCCGAAGGGTGGCGTGCGTTGGTCAGCCGTTGCAATTCAGCAGTAACCCAATTTATCCCGCAGAAAAATGGGATTAAGCAGGAAAACGTCAGATCTACCGCTTTCCCGAGGTGGAGCGTGCTTGCGGGCGAGGTTATCGACAGAGATAAGTCGGTCGTGGTCCAAGTGAAATTGCCAGGGATTCCGCGTGAAGACTGCGATATCAGTGTCCACAAGCGCACGTTGCGAATTCGCGGCGAGAAGCGAATGGACCGCGAGCATATAGGCGGCAGCTACTATGTCATGGAGCGCGCTTATGGCTTCTTCGAGCGCGTGATTCCCTTACCGGTTCGACGTCGACGTCGATTCGACGCGGGCTACCCTTCGCGATGGCGTATTGCGAGTCGAGTTGACGAAGAAACTTTCCTCTTCTCCGCGCCTGATTACGGTGAAGTAAGGGCCCTGCGGTCTTGAGGCAGCGGGAAAGAGGAGACAACGATTAATTCATCTACCTCGAACGCTTGTAGCTTGCGGCGGGGAACGGAGCAACGTATGAATATTTCCACCAAGGTTCGGGCTGCCGGAATTGCGGTTGGATTTGGAATATTCGTCGCGGTGGGATTGTTTGTAACTGTCGCTGCCGACAAGTCGCGCCTCGACAAGGCACCCCTGCCTGGGGCCGTTGCAGAGTCTGTCGTTGCCCCCGCAGAGCAGTTGGGCAAAGCGTTCGCGGTTGTCGCGGCGCACGTCAAACCGGCAGTGGTCAGCGTCTACTCCGAAAAGACGGTCAGGTTTCAATCCCAGGATTTTCCGTTTCCATTCAGCGACGATATTTTCGGGCAGCTTTTCGGTCGACAAACGCCGCAGCCAAAATTACGCAACCAGCCCAAAGAGTACCGCGTTCCCCAGCGCGGCATGGGCTCGGGCATGATCCTTGACAAGCAGGGCCACATCCTGACCAACTATCACGTGGTGAACGAGGTCGATGAAATCAAAGTGCTGCTTGCCGACAAACGCTCGCTTCCAGCGGAGATCGTCGGCACAGATCCAAAGACGGACATGGCTGTCATCAGAATCAAGGGCAGCATCCCGAACAATTTGCCGACCGTTCAGCTAGGCGACTCGGACGCGCTCGAGGACGGCCACCTGGTAATGGCTATCGGCGCACCGTTCGGGCTCACGCAAACGGTCACCACCGGCATTATCAGCGCCAAAGGGCGCTCGGACGTGGGGATCGCCGATTTCGAGGACTTCCTTCAGACTGACGCCTCGATCAATCCAGGAAATTCCGGTGGCCCGCTGGTCAACATGCGCGGCGAAGTCATTGGCATGAACAGTGCGATTGCCACCGGCGGCGGACAGTTCGGGGGCGAAGGTCAATCCGCGGGAGTGGGCTTCGCCATCCCGTCGAACATGATCAAGGCCATGCTGCCTACGCTGATCAAGGGGGGACAAATTAATCGCGGCATGCTTGCGTCATCATCCAGGACATATCCGAAGACTTGGCCCGCCAATTTGATCTTTCCGACACCAAAGGTACGCTGGTTTCGCAGGTCAACAAGGATTCGCCGGCAGAATTAGCCGGACTCAAAAGCGGTGATGTGATCGTGCGCTTCGGCGGCAAGGAGGTGAGCGATACCCGGCATCTGCGCAACATGGTGGCGGCTACTACACCAGGTTCGACCGTCAAAGTCGACGTTATTCGCAACGGCAAGGCAGTGACTTTTGCCGTGACGATCGGCAAATTGACCTCCGAAACGACCGCGGCTGCAAAACCATCGAGCGCAGGGGCCGATCGTCTGGCCAAACTTGGCCTGAGCGTCCAGACTCTAACGCCGGAATTGGCGCAGCAATTCGGCCTTGAGGATAACAAAGGCGTTCTTGTCACGGATGTGAACTATGGCAGTCCCGCTGCTGTCGCCAATCTGCAACCCGGCGACCTCGTCGTGGAGGCTGATCGCAAGCGAGTCAACGACATTGCGGACCTGCAAAGTGCGTTTGCTAGCGCGAAAGACCAGATTTTGCTGCTGATCAAACGCAAAGGCGCAAGCCTGTACGTCGTATTCCCGCTCAAATGAACAAGGATCCAAGTTCGGGAGACTGAAGATGTCGATACAAGCGTTGCTGAACGCAAAAGGCCGGTTTGTTCCGCTGATTTCCTCAAATATCTTAATCAGCGACGTGATTGACAAGCTGGAGATTGATAAAGCCGGTGCCCTCGTTGTCACAGACGACAATCAGACAATCCTCGGCATAATCACCGAGCGAGACATCGCGCGGGGACTCAAGATGTTTGGCCGGAACGTTGTCGACAAACCGGTGGGCGAACTCATGACTCGAAACGTCCAAACTTGCGATGTGAACCAATCGGTAGAAGCGGTTCTGAGGCTGATGGATGAACGGCAGATTCAGTATATCCCGATTACGAAAGATGGCACGCTCTATGGCATCATCAACATGCTCGACCTCGTGAAATACCGGCTTTCGCAAATCGATGCCGAAGCCGCAGCGCTGAAGGCCTACGTGACCGGAAGCGTCCGATAGCGCGGTATTGGAATCCGCAATAATTCACGCCGGGGCGCAAAGACCTGGGTGTTGAAGGGGCAAAATAGTCAGGGGTGGTACGATAAACTCGCGCTGCGGCGCTTGGTCGCCAGTCACAAAGGTCAATTCAGGTGGCGAAACCCGGAAAGGAACCCCTACTGTTGGATGCGGCGAAGAACATTCTTCGAATAATCGGGGAGGTGGGTGTCACCGATAGCGCTAAAAAAATTGCGGAGGAAGAATCAGCAGCAGCCAACACTTGGCGCTAGCCCGCATATTTCACCGTAGTTGAATTTTTGTTGTGACGTTGCGAATGCGTTGATGAGATGCGAGTTTATTGGTGTTAAAACGGAGCGTTGGTAGCGTTTTTATTGCGGTACG
>JBKJHT010000151.1:0-4876 GCA_046598945.1 Burkholderiales bacterium
TGGACAAGCATCTTCCCACTGCATGCCGGCATTGCCCGTCTCTGGCGCGCAAACGAGTGACTCCCCATGTACTTCGGCACACGCTTGCGATGGACCTACTTCACCACGGCGCTGAACAAACCGTGATCGCGCTCTGGCTCGGACACGAATCGGCGGAGACCACATCCATCTACGTACACGCCGACATGCAATTGAAGGAGCGTGCTCTCGCGAATACAACCGCCAAGAAGGTACCGATACCTCGCTACCGACCCACCGATAGCATTATGGATTTCCTGAAAGGCCTCTGATAATGCCGAGCATCGATTGATCGCTATAGGCAGTCTCCTCCGAAGTGCGGCGTCGTTTGATGTCGCACTCGGAATAATCTTGGCCTCGGAGTTATGACGCAAATCATGAATGCGTGGCGCGTGGTGGGCGCCACGATTGACCCAGCCGAGTTGCTTGCGCAGACTGGCGAAGATCCGATCGACATTGTGAATCCGCAGGCGTTGACCCTGATACTTACCGTGCGAACCGACGAAGAACGACGTCTCCGGCGTCACAACGATATGACGGTTACGCAACCGCCGATAGCGTTGCAACGCTATGATCGTCGTCGGGTGTAAGGGCAACTGCCGCGACTTGGCAAACTTGGTTTGCCGAATCGTTAACATTCCCTGTTTCAGATCGACATCGATATCGAGCAGATCCATTGCCTCGCTTACCCGCAAGCCGGCAGCGGCGATCAAACCGAACAAGGTTTCATGGGTCGCCGCGCGTAGGTTGCCGGGCGGGCCCAGCGTGCGCGCTGCTGCCAGCAAATCAACGATTTCTTGTTCCTGGTAAATATGTGGCGTAAGCCGATCTGGAACCGGGCCAAAGACGGATTCTTCCGGTACTTCCGTTAGCGGCTCGAACTGCCGAAGGTAGCGCATGAAGGGACGCAGCAATTTGAGGCGTCGTGCCCAAGCGGCCGGCTCGGCCTTTCTGCACCGGCCCTTCGCCCATTGCGCCATCAACTCAATGGTCAGTGGCCCGCGATGTTTTAGCTGATCGACGTACCGTGCAAAGTGGGCGATGGCCGGACCCATCTGATTCAATCCATAGCCCAGACGGCGCCGTTCCGCCAAATAGTTCGCGACATGGGTTTGCATCGTTGTGCGAGTCTTCATGCCGTGCTCCCCGGCCACGGTAAGGCAACGGCCACCAGTTTGTGGTTATCGAGCTTGGCGTAAATGAGCGAGGTGTTCAGCGAACGATGGCGCAGTACATCGGCCACTTCCTTGAGTGAGCTTCCCTGTTCCAACAGGCGTCGTGCCATGCTATGGCGTAGCGCATGGGTGCGCGTGTGCGTAATGCCGATACGCTGATAGGCATCGCGGATCAGGCGGTGAACGGTATCGGCGGTAATGGGCGCATCATGCGGGGCGAGGCGGCGCGCGAATACCGCCGGGTTCGTGGTGGGTGGGCGTTCTAAGCGTAGATAGTCGGCAATCGCTTGTCCGGTGACGGCCGGCAACGGCAGAATATCTTCGCGCCGCGATTTGTTACGGCGCAACGTAATAGTTCCGTTGTGCCAATCGATGTCGGCCAGCGCCAGCTTGGCGATTTCGCTGATACGTAGTCCCAGGTCCAGCGCGCAGCGCACCATGGCATAACCGCGACGCGATGACGGCAAGGAATCCGGAAAGGCGCCGAGCAAGCGCTCGATCTCATCATTGCTGAGTGATCGCGGTAGCGAGGCTAAATTCCAATGGGCGGGGGATGCGATGACGCCGGTGAGATGATGCACGCGATCGCCACGGAATCTGCGGTAGCGAAAGTAGGCGCGCAGCGATGAAGCCAGTGCTGCTGCGTTGGAGTACGTGCCGCGTTTGTCTAATTCCTCGGCAAGGAATTGCCGGATGTCGGCCGGCTGTAATGTCGACATCACGACCGCGCGTTTGCCGAATCGGCGCTGGAGAAATCGTCGCACCAGGCGTGTACAGTGTCGGCGTGTGCCAGATGACAATCCTCGCGCGTGCAGCAGGTAGGCATCAAAGTCGCGAATCTCGTCTTCGATGGGGCCACATATCAAGGCGGGCATGGCGATGGCGCCGTGTTCGCGTAATACGCGCAGCAGATGCCCGCACGCGGCCCGCAGGTCGTCGTGGCCTCGAACCACCGGCATTGAGCAGTGACAGTGTGGGAGATGCTTGTTCAGAAACCGCGCAACGGCAGCTTCAGCGAGCTGATTGAGACCCAGGTTGGTTTGCTGCATCCATCGCGCGAAATGCGTGATGCAGCGGAGGTATTGACTGGCCGTGTTGTGTGCGTAACGGCCGCGGTTTAGATAAGCAAGGTACGCGTCAACGTGGGGCGCGAGCGCGCCCTTGCGCAATTCGCTTTTAACAGTGCGCGGCAAAAAATAGTTCGAGTCCATGGCAATCTCCAGTGATGGGGATTCCCACTACAGAGGACTGCGATAATTATGTCTACTCCGCTAACGCCTACCTACCCGCAGCACTTGCAACCACGCGATATTTACGGTCTCGCAAAACCGCAGTACACATAATTCGACAATACACATAATGGCCTTTATGTGGAGCGCAACATAACGGCCGATTCTGTTGAAAAAAGAATCCAATTTCGCGCTAAATTCGAGAACAAATACGCGTAAATATTGTCTGACTTTCATAGGAGAATGAAGGGGAGAAGTCACGATGATGGGAAGACAAGGTGGTGACCAAGCACCGTTGTTTTACAGCTTCAATTTCGAGCAACACATTCCTTCTGATCACCTATTACGCAACATCGATCGCTTTCTCGATCTGAGCGATATTCATCAACACCTCGCACCGTTTTATAGTGAAGTTGGTCGTCCCTCGATTGATCCCGCGTTGATGATTCGCATGCTCATGGTCGGTTATTGTTTTGGTATTCGATCCGAGCGGCGGCTGTGCGAAGAGGTTCATTTGAATTTAGCGTATCGCTGGTTTTGCCGTTTAGGATTGGATGGTTCGGTACCCGATCACTCCAGCTTCTCCAAGAATCGCCACGGTCGGTTTCGCGACGGCGAACTACTTCGCCACCTGTTTGAGAATAGCGTGCGACGTTGCATGAGCGAAGGCTTGGTCAAAGGCGAAGGTTTCGCCGTCGATGCCAGCTTAATCAAAGCCGATGTCAGTCGCCAAACGGCGATACCGGGCAACGAGCTAGATTCGGTGAACTGGCGCGAGCCGAAACGTTGTACCCGCGCCGTTCAAGAATATCTCGATGGCGTCGATCAAGAGAATCCCATTGGAACCGTACCGAAGTCCGTCTCGCTGACCGATCCGTGCGCGCGCTGGACGGCGGCCGATGGCCCCGCGTTCTTCAGTTACTCGACCAACTATCTCATTGATCTACACGCCGGTGTCATTATGGATGTACAAGGCTGCGGCTCGACGTTGAGCAAAGAACGGGATGCGGCCAAGATTATGATCGATCGCGTCGAAGCGACGTTCGATATCAAACCCGATCGACTCGTGGGCGATACGGCTTATGGCACGGGTCCGATGCTGAACTGGATCGTCAATGAGAAGCAGATCGCGCCGCATATTCCCGTTTGGGATAAATCCGAACGTGACGATGACACCTTGACGAGCAAGGACTTCCAATGGAATGCAGAGGCGGGCGAGTATCGTTGTCCTCAAGGCAAACCATTACGCAGCGATTGGCGCCCATTCAAGAAACTGCGCACCCATATCACTAAGGACAACACCATCAAATATCGTGCGAGTCGATCCGACTGTGCGGCGTGTCCCATCAAAGCGAGTTGTTGTCCGAACACACCATCTCGTACGGTGACCCGTAGTGTCCACGAATCTGCGCGCGATGTGGCGCGTGCGATCGCCAAAACACCGGAATACAAGCAATCAAGGAATGATCGAAAGAAAGTAGAAATGTTGTTTGCTCACCTGAAGAAGATACTGAATTTCAATCGACTTCGGTTACGTGGGCCTAACGGTGCGCAAGATGAGTTTCTACTAGCGGCAACGGCACAAAATCTTCGGCGACTAGCGATCTGGTTTGCGCAAGCACCGCCTAATTCGACGCCGATAACGACTTAAAAAAGAAAGAAACAACGAAAAACCAGAATAAGAAAAACAAAACGCTCAGCCGAGCGAGAAATTCAAATCACTACTTCATCACGCAACAAAATTCTTCGCGTCATTCAAAATAATTCGCGCTTTTTTCAACAACATCGGCCATGAGCGGACGTCCAAGATTAGTTAGTTTTGCTCCACAATGACTACGGGCTCGCGATAGGGAATTTCATTGCTAGGATCGTGCCGTTTCCGAGTGACGAGAGTATTTTAAACGTACCGTGTAAAGCCTGAAGCCGCTCACGCATCCCGATTAGACCGACGCCCGCTGTCGTCGCGCCCGGGATGAACCCTTGTCCATCATCCTTGATGGCGATGAAAAGGGCATGTTCCCTTTTGGTTAGGCGCACCACCGCGCATTTAGCTTGTGCGTGGCGAACGATGTTTGAGAGGCCTTCCTGGACGGATCGGTAAGCAGCGATGGCCACTTCGTCATCTAACGCGCTGAAATCACCTTCGTGTTCCAACTTGAAACCACAACCCGATTGCATTTCATCATAGGATTTCACGATTTCTTCCAACGCACTTTGGAGGCCCAAGGTCTCCAATATCTCAGGGCGTAACCGGCGCACGATGCCGCGGGCTACGGTGTATAGGTCGGACATACGAGTCGTGATTGCTGTAACGTGAGAATGAATTTCGTCCATGTTGCTCGGAGCAGGGTCATGTGGCAATAGCGCGAGGATTTGCTGCGCCTCCAGTCTAATAACGATCAGTTGAGCATTTAGATGGTCGTGCAGCTCACGCGAGATATATCGGCGTTCTTC
>JBKJHT010000226.1:0-2565 GCA_046598945.1 Burkholderiales bacterium
TGCGGAAAGAGTGCCAACTTTGATGGGCCGATGCTCGGGCACCGTGATGGTATGCGCGGGTTCATCGCAATGAAGGCGAATATGGCTTCCCGTTTGGCGAACCACGCGATACCCCAATCGACCGAGCGCCTTGACCAACTGTTCGCCGTCGATGTCTCGCGGCAACCTCATGCGGCCAACACTTCATCCTTCACGTAGTGAAGTCGAATCAAAGTCGGCGCATCGGCGTCAAAGTGACCTCGCACGGCATCGCGCACATTGTTGCGAAGCTCGTCGAATGTTTCGCCGTCGGTAAAAATGGAGTGCCCCAAAGCGCGCGCGGTAAAGCCACCCTCCGGCGCATCTTCCACTAAAAAAACGATTTCGCTCATGGCTAAAACCTCGGTTCGTAAAGCATCTTACGCCGTATCCCGGCCCAATGGTGCGGATCAGCCCAGCGCAAACTGCTGCCGCATTCTGCGCTGTAGTTCGGCCCGATCGACAGACTTTGCGGTGCCGTCCTGGACCTGCTGCAACCTGCGGACGATTTCAGCGTCCCATTCGTCGGCCGCGCCTGCGTCGGGCGTGCCGTCAAGACTCGCCACCAGGTCGTGCGCAAGTTCGGCGCGCTCCGACTCAGTCAGCTCCAGCGCTTTGCTTCGCAATTGGTCCAACGCTGGGCTTGTCATTGGCTCCGGCCTACTTCCAGTTGAGATTCAGCTTGCGCTGCGATGCAGCGCAGTCGCGCAAGTAAAGGTTGATGAGGCCTTGGTAAGGGATCCCGACCTGCTCCGACACACCCTTGAAGTACGAGATGGACTCTTCATCCAGCCGAATGGTGATCTGCTTCTTGAGCTGCGAAGCGTAGGGGTTTTTCTTGGCGTCGGAGAAATCGTAATCTTTGCGCATGGGGTCACCTAGGGATAAAACGATGACTCTGAAACCGTTGCATTGCTGGAAGCATATTTCGATCAAAGTGTAACTACGCTGTAGTTACAAATCAATGAGGCAGGACATGGCGCGCACATGCTAGCCTTGCCGCGTGACTTCGAACGGAAATGGGGGCTCATGCAAATTCGCACGGCTGTTGTTGCGCTGCTCATGCCCGGGCTCCTTGCAGGTTGCATGAGCGCTATTTCCGCTGGCAATTGCCTTGATGCGCTGGTCCCTCGGGGTACAACGCCGGTTTTGCCCGTGCACGTTTTCGAGCTCAAGTACAAGGATCAAGCCAGTACTTCAGTTCGGATAGCCTGCGAAAATTACTATGACGCGATGTGCGCGGCGCGGGGCAACCAGTGGAGCGTGCGGGAGATTGGCAGCACGGTGTCTCCTTACGTGGTCAAATTTCTCACCGTGCATGATGAGCAACTGGGGACGATAGAGATCGCCAGGCCGAGCTGCGAAGTATGGGGGCAAGCGACGCCAGAGAGGATGATCAGCTGGGTCAGGATCAACGGCGAGCACTACAACTTCGTGTCGAATGGTTCCTCTGGCTACGTCTACTCCAGGCCGGGATTTATTAATCGAAGTAATCCCCCAGTGGGGCCAGACAAAGTGGTTCTGGATTTTGTGGCGAAGTACGACGGTCGGGTCTTGCAACCTGAGCTACCTACGCCTCCATAAATGCGAGAACAAAAAAGCAACTTGCCTAGTCCGCGCGATGCCTTCGCATGGCATGGTCTACCGCTAGCCTAAGCATCGTCGGCGACACATACTTCTTGTGCGTCCGGTCAATCAGCAACATGTAAACCCAGCCAAACCAGTTGGTAGTCCGCACTCGCGTACCCAGCGACACCGTCGCCGACCCATCTGCATGCCGCAGCACGCCCACACAGGACCGGAACTTCAGGTGCTTGTCATCCGCCCCCAGGATAACTTCGGCGCGGCGGCCGTCGTGGCTTACGCGCTGCTGCAACACGGGGAAGCGACCAGCAAACAAAGCCGAGCGCGATTTGTCGGTGAGCAATGACGACACCGGGCAGCCCAGTGGCGAGGTGCGCAGGCCCAGCGGCTTCACCAGCACATTGCGGAACGCCATCATGCGCGTCACGGCCAGTGGGCGGTTTTCCAGGAAGCCGTCGAGCACGGCTTCCAACAACGCGGCACTCGATGTCGTGCCAATTTCCGCCGCAGGCAATTCCACAGTGAAGGTGTCTTCGTCCACCGGCTGGTCCAGCAGTTGCCAGCGCAGCAGCGAGCCTTCGGGCGCTGCGTGGTGTTCGGTAACCACGCGGCCGCCGCCATTGTTGGCGAGGAAACCGCGCGGCACGCGCAAGCCGGCCAGGAAGGCGCGGACCGGGCCGACGAAGCCACGCGTCAGCGCGCAGGCCCACGACATCAGCGAGCTGGGCGCCTCGTGCAGCGACAGCGCGATGGTCGGCACCTGATTCGGGTCCAGCCGCGCCAGCAAGGCGCGCAGCTCCAGCGGCAACACTTCGGTTAGGGATGGAATATCCGCTTCATTGGCGGCCACGCGGACGCGCAACGCGTCGGGCAAGGCGCCGCCGAGTTCATCGGTATGGCAGGACAAGGCGCCCCGCATGCCGATGGAAGGGATGGCCCCCTGCCCCGACCGCGAAGGAATAC
>JBKJHT010000052.1:0-9788 GCA_046598945.1 Burkholderiales bacterium
CTATTTTTGGTGACCAACAACCATTACCGCGAGCCATCCGCAAGTTACAACCCATACGGCGGAATGGCCCGAGGCCACCCAGGGCGCTGCGCTTTTCCGCCCTACAAATAAATAATCGCGCCACGAGCCGCTCCCCGCCTTGATCCTGGCGGCATATGCTCGCAACGGCGCTCTGCATTTACTTCTCGGGCAATTCGTTGGGCTTCACTGCGTTGAGTGCCAATCTAAAGCAAGCGTAGCCCGTATGCAATGAAATGAAATACGGGGGAACTTCCTGGGATACGTTTCACACCTCCCAGGCTACTTGCTACATTTGCTGGAGGCAAGTAGCCATGGGCTTCTTCAGGGTGTGACACATTGCCGTTAAAGATACTATGCGGCGATCTTCGTTATCATTTGCGTTACCGTGAGAATCGGGATACCTTGGAAAATTTTGAGTGTGATCAAATCGTGATCGCCACTTATAATTGCGTCAGCATTTGCGGCAAGGGCGCATGCAAGTACTTCATCGTCGTCAGGGTCGCGGCTGACGCTTTCGGAGAGTGGGGTCGACGCGATCGTTGTGACGAGGTCAGTGTAGTCAGTAAGCAGCGCATTGACAGTGAGTCCGGCGACATTAATACGTTGAGCGAATCTTGGGCGGGATAAGACCTCGGACAGTTCGCTCAACAATAGTGAGCTTGAATACAATTCAATATCGGAACGTTCGATAATTTGATCGAGCAATTGCCGCGGCGGGCCGCGCCATAGAAATGCGGCGATGACGATATTGGTATCGAGCACCAGCCGCATTAGTTATGGCGGCGGCGCTCACGGCGGGCGGAATCGATTTCTATTTGGATATCTTGCGCACTCAATGGCGGCAAATTCGTTTGGTCGATTTTCCGTAACGACGCTTTTAATCGCTCGCGAGCGCGACGCTTGAGTTCGTCACGCAATAATTCGGCCACAGCCTCGGGGGTTAGCAAACCGGCGGCTTGAGCATCTTGGGCGAGGCGCTCCGGGAGATTCAGCTTAAGTTCTAACGTGGTCATAAACGATTTCCTGTCGTGTCGGGCATCGATTGATTTTTGACCAGAAGATATTATCACGTTGAGCGCGCATGGGTTGGGTTGACAAAGACATTCCCAGACCGCCAATCGTAAAGAAAGAAGGTTGGGTTTTGAAACACAACCGAACGCCAATTCGAAATGTCCTTCCTGCCTTCGCGGGAAGGACGGAATTAGGGGTCGCTCGCCGATTTGTCCAAAATTGTACGCTAAGGAAATCAGAGCGGGCGGCTGCGAAGGGGTCGTAAGGCGCGCAACCGACCCAGTTTAATACCCGCATCGGGCCGCCAAAGATAATCGCCGGTGAGAGGTGTTTGCAAATTTCAAAGCTTGGTGTGGGAAGCGTGTCGCGGCCGCAAAGACGTTTTGGACGAGTTGGTTTCGCCGCAGAAAACCTGACCCTCCCGGGACATGGCTCTCGGGTTCACATCACGAATCGACCGGGCGGTTGTTCTATGCGCCGTTGCTCTCGCCCAAGCGCGATTATCGACTCCATCTCCCGGCCGCACCCCATGACGGTGAGCGCTTGCCGCTAATCGTCATGTTGCACGGTTGCCGCCAGGATCCCGAAGCGTTCGCTGCTGGTACGCGTATCAACTTGCTCGCCGACCGCATGCGCTACCTCGTGCTTTATCCGCAGCAAACATGGCGCGCCAATCCCTACCGATGCTGGAATTGGTTCGATCCGTCTAGTCACAAGGGAAATGGCGAAGCTGCGATCGTCGCCGGCATGGTGCGCGAAGTCGCGAAAAGTCATAGCGTAGACCCGTCGCGCATCTACGTCGCCGGCCTCTCCGCCGGCGGCGCCCTGGCGAGCGCGCTGGCGAGTTGCTACGCGGATGTGTTCGCCGCCTGCGCCATCCATTCCGGGTTGATGTTTCAAGCAGCCAGTTCTCCCGCCGCCGCGCGGCCGGCCATGCAGAACGGATCGGAGCTCGACCCGGAAAAGGCCGGCGAGAACGCCTTTGAAATATCCGGCGACAAGGTTAACGCCATGCCTGCGCTCGTGATTCACGGCGACGCAGACGACATCGTGCATCCGATCAATGCCGAGCAAATCATCGCCCAATTCCTTGCCATGAATCGACTCGCGGCTGAAAAAAATGGGCGGCTCGATACTTCTACGGCTAGAACGACCGTGACGGCAAACGATAGCGGTCACCGCTTTGAGATTCGCGATTATGGTCCAGAAGACGCGCCGCTGTTACGCCATGTCATCGTTAAAGGAATGGGGCATGCCTGGAGCGGCGGCAACCCTCGCTACCCCTTCAACGATCCGCGCGGGCCCGATGCAAGTGAAATGATGATGGAATTTTTTTCGCGGCACCGGCGCGAAACATCCCATTGAATGTCATTCCGAGGCGTGTCGCGACGAAGAATCTGCCTAGCGACGTTTGAAATAAACGCAACCGAAAGCAGATCCTTCCCTTTGCTCAGGATGACAGGTTAGTCTAGCAGTGCCACAGCCGTCGGTGCGTCTTCAAGTCCCGTCGCGATATCTTCAAATTCGATGACATTGTTGATTTCCGTGCCCATGGCAATGTTGGTCACCCGTTCGAGGATCACTTCGATCACGACCGGAACCTGGTGCTTGGCCATCAATTTCTCCGCTTGCCGAATCGCCGGGGCGAGTTCTTCTTGTTTATGCACGCGGATCGCTTTGCAGCCTAGGCCCTCGACAACTTTAATGTGATCAACGCCGTAGCCGTTCATTTCCGGCGCGTTGACATTCTCGAATCCCAACTGCACGCAGTAATCCATGTTGAAGTTACGTTGCGATTGTCGTATCAATCCGAGATAGGAGTTGTTCACGACGATGTGGATATAGGGCAGCTTGAACTGTGCGCCGACCGCCAATTCTTCGATCATGAACTGAAAATCGTAGTCGCCGGAAAGCGCCACGATCTTGCGCGATGGATCGGCCGCGCGCACGCCCAGCGCGGCGGAGATGGTCCAACCGAGTGGGCCGGCTTGGCCGCAGTTGATCCAATTGCGCGGCTTGTAAACATGCAGAAATTGCGCGGCCGCGATTTGCGATAGGCCGATGGTGCTGACGTAACACGTGTCTTTATCGAAATTTCGGGCCATGCATTGGTACACCCGTTGCGGCTTCATCGGCACGTTGTCGAAGTTGGTCTTGCGTAGCAAGGTGCGCTTGCGTTTCAAACACGATTCTACCCACGCCGTGCGATCTTTTAGCTTGCCGGCGGCCTGCCACTCTTTCGCGACTTCGACGAATAGTTCCAAGGCTAATTTGGCGTCGGAGACGATGCCATAGTCCGGCGCGAACACGCGGCCGATTTGCGTCGGCTCGATATCGACGTGTACGAACTTGCGGCCCTTGGTGTAAACATCAATGGAACCGGTGTGACGATTCGCCCAGCGATTGCCGATGCCGAGCACGAAATCTGATTCCAGCATCGTGGCATTACCGTAGCGATGCGAGGTTTGCAGCCCGCACATGCCGGCCATCAAGCGATGATCATCGGGAATCGTGCCCCAGCCCATCAGCGTGGGAATGACCGGCACGCCGGTGATCTCGGCGAATTGCACCAGTAATTCCGACGCATCGGCGTTGATGATACCGCCACCGGCGACGATCAGCGGACGTTCGTGATCGTTCAACATACGCAACGCTTTTTCAACTTGCGGACGAGTCGCCGCGGGTTTGTAGACCGGCAACGGCGCATAGGTTTCGTCGTCGAACTCGATCTCGCCCATCTGCACGTCGAACGGCAGATCGATCAACACCGGGCCGGGCCGGCCGGAGCGCATCAAATGAAACGCTTGCTGAAATGCGCCCGGCACTTGCGCCGGTTCCATGACTGTGAGCGACATTTTTGTCAACGGCTTGGCTATCGACGCGATGTCCACCGCTTGAAAATCTTCTTTGTGCAAACGCGCCCGCGGTGCTTGGCCGGTGATGCACAGGATGGGAATGGAATCGGCTTGCGCGGAATAAAGCCCGGTGATCATGTCCGTGCCGGCGGGGCCGGAGGTGCCGATACACACGCCGATGTTGCCGGCTTTCGCGCGCGTGTAACCCTCGGCCATGTGCGATGCACCCTCGACGTGGCGCGCCAGCACATGGGAGATGCTACCGCGGCGCGATAACGCGGCATACAGCGGATTGATGGCCGCGCCCGGCACGCCAAACGCCATCTCGATTCCTTCTCGTTCCATTACACGTACGGCTGCTTCCGCGGCGGTCATTCTAGCCATGTTGTTTCCTTTGAAAAAGACTATTTGAAGTTCGCCACTGTAGGGGTTTTGAAGGAATGAGAGAACAGGACGGATATCGATAACATCTATTCCAAAATGGAATAGACAACTTGGGCGGCACGTAATATGCTAACCATGCATCAACTTCACCACTGTGTGGCCGGAGGCCAGCTCCTCATTCCCGCGAAAGCGGGAAACCATTTGGACTTTGAATTCGAACGGAAACATGGATTCCCGCTTTCGCGGGAATGACAAGATATAGACGATGTTGGATCTTTCTTGACGATAAAAAAATGGATCGAATCACCGCACTGCAACTTTTCGTCCGCGCCGTCGAAACCGGCAGCTTTTCCAAAGCCGCCCGGGACGTGCAACTCACGCAACCCACGGTCACGAAACACGTCGCGGCCCTGGAGAAAAAACTCGGCGTGCGCTTGCTTAATCGCAACACCCGCGGCCTAAGCCTCACGGAAATCGGCGCGGCGTACTACGAGAAATGCAAAGCAATCCTTGAACAATTCGAGGAGGCAGACAACCTCGTCAATCTGCGCCATGCCGAAGTCAGCGGGCGGTTGCGCATCGGCACCTCGGTTGCGCTCGGCCGCCGCGTTATCACGCCACTGATTCTGGAATTTATGCGCCGCCACCCGCAGGTGCAAGTGGATTTGGGGTTCGTTGACACCTACGTCGATCTGGTCGCGCAGGGCATCGATGTCGCCATCCGCATGGGGCAGCTCGCGGATTCCTCATTGGGGGCGCGCTATCTCGGCAGCAACCCGTGGCTGATGGTGGCCGCGCCAAAATATTTGAAACAGCACGGCACGCCCAAAACGCCAAGCGATTTGAGTAAACACAATGTGCTGCGCTATAGCACCGTGCACAGCGATGACCGCCTGCATTTTGTCAGCCGCGAAAGCAAACGCATCACGGTCACGGTCCACGGCAATCTGCGCTCGAATAATTTATCGACCGTGCTCGCCGCCGTGCGCGCGGACATGGGCCCGGCGGCGTTGCCGAATTATGTCGCCGCCAGTTCGCTGCGCGATGGAAAAGTCCTGCCGATTTTGAGTAATTTTACGTTGCCGACGCAGGAAATTCACGCCGTGTATCCATCGCCGAAGCAAGTGTCGTCGAAGGTGTCGACGCTCATTGCGTTTCTACAAGAAAACTTTCAGGGCGAGTGGTGGCAGGCACGACACTAGACGGATTTGTCAATTCCGTGGGCCTTCATCACTTCAGATTTCAAGGTCTGCCAAATCAGCGAGTGCAGTTCGACGAAGCGCGGGGTCATGCGTATTTCCGCGACATCGCGCGGGCGCGGCAGATCGATGGTGAATTCGCCGACTGGATGGCAGGCCGGTCCCGCCGAAAGAACGACAACGCGATCGGCCAGCGAAATGGCTTCCTCCAAATCATGGGTGACGAAGATGACGGATTTTTTGTCCTCCGCCCACAGTGCGAGCAATTGGTTTTCCATCAACTCGCGGGTCTGAATGTCCAAGGCGCTAAACGGCTCGTCCATCAATAATATTTTCGGATTGAGCGCGAGGATTTGCGCCAGAGCGACGCGTTTTTTCATACCACCGGAAAGCTGATGAGGATAGCGCTCGCCGTGAGCAGCGAGGCCAACGCGCTGCAACCAATCGCGCGCAATTTTTTTCGCGTTGCGTTCCGATTCGCCGCGAAACGTCAGCCCAAGCGCAACGTTATCCAGCGCGTTTTTCCACGGCAATAATGCGTCCGTTTGAAACATATACGCCGCATCGCGATTCAAGCCGCGCAGCGGTTTATCGAATATTTTTACTTCGCCTTCCGTCGGCGCGATCAAACCGGCCGCGACATTCAGCAACGTGGATTTACCGCAACCGGTTGGCCCAACCAGCGCGACGAATTCACCATTGCGAATTTCAAGCGATGTCTCGGAGACCGCCACGTAGTGCGGCGCTTCAGGCACATGGCCTGGAAAGGCGCATGTAATATGGCTCAGGGCCAAGGCAGGTATCGCCGCTTCGGCTGCGTCGGCGATCATCTTCGCGGCGAATTGTTGGAAGGCCACTAATCGTCTCGACGAAATCCAACCGCGGTGAAAGTAAGTTCCCTCCCCTTCAAGGGGAGGGCGAGGGTGGGGATGGGTTCACTCTGCGGTGAACAGGCGAAACCCATCCCCCACCCAACATCCCCCTTGAAAGGGGAGGAGCCGGACGGTGGGATCGTCGCGAACCTCGGGTTAGATCCTGCGCTCACTTAAGCTTCGCCAACGCATTTTTCACAAACGTCATATCGTAAGTTTGATCGAGCCACACCACCGGCGAACGGCGCACCGTGGCGTTATGCGCTTTCAATACTTCGTAACTATTTTTTACCGCAGCGGCGGAGATCATGCCATCCGGCGAATAATTCGCGCGTAATTTTTCGAATACTTCCAGATACAGCACTTTGTCGCCGAGCAAATATTCCGGCGGTAAGGTCGCGACGAGTTGATCGGGAGTTGCAGTCTTAATCCACTTCAACGCGCGCACCATCGCATTCGTGACCGCCTGAATGGTTTTTGGATTAGCGGCGATAAAACTCGCTTTGGAGTACAGCGTGCCGCTCAGCAGCGGGCCACCGAACACATCGCGCGTTCCTTTGCTCGTCGTGGTTTCGGCAATCACCGTCATCAGCCCTTGCTTTTCCAGCAGCGTCATCACCGGCTCGACATTGACCAGCGCATCGATCTGCCCAGACTTCATCGCAGCGACCGCCTGCGGCCCGGTGCCCACACCGATCACCGCGACGTCGTCCGGCTTCAAATGCACCGAGGCAAGCAAATGATTGAGCATCATGTGCGAGCTTGAACCCGGCGCGGTAACGCCCACCTTCATCCCTTTGAGATCTTTGTGCCAGGTGTAATTCGCGGCCTTCGCTTTCGAAACGCCTAACGAAATCGTCGGGTTCGTGCTCAACGCAACAAACGCCGACAATTTTTGCGCCATCGTTTGCATGTGAATGGTGTGATCGAAACCGCCCGCGACGATATCCGCGCTACCGCCGATCAGCGCCTGCAACGATTTCGCGCCGCCGGGGAAATCGGGAATCTCAACGTTGAGACCTTCATCTTTGAAATAGCCCAAGCGCTCGGCGAGCGTAAGAGGCAAATAAAACAGCGTGGCTTTACCGCCGACGGCGATGACGATGTCGGGTTTTTCTAGTGTCTCGGCATGGGCGAGCGCGCTGAGAAGAAACAAACAGAGGTAAATTGTGGTACGGAAAAATGCGCGCATGCGGTGTGATCTTAAAGTGACTGATCGGTGATTCTCACAGAAAACCGGCTGGTTTGCTATGCCCCGGCGTTCACCTATCAATCTGTCATTCCCGCGAAAGCGGGAATCCATGTTCAGTTCAGCGAAGGCATGATCGGTTTAAACCCAATTCGGCTGTTATCCTGCAGTGGCGGTTGGCCTTGATCACGCCAAATGGATTCCCCCTTTCGCGGGAATGACAGCCTGGTGGGGAGTGGGACGGTGGGAAGTTACACGGGCTGCGAAGATTGCGGCCGATCCGCCGGAAACAGCACTCGAAAACAGCTCCCACCACCTTCGCGCGCAACGCATTCAACACGCCCGCCGTGCTTCTGCACGATTTGTTTCACCAAGGAGCCGGTTTTGCTGAGATGCGACGAATGGGTAAAGTTTTGTAAAGCTTTCCGGCGAGAACTGAACCAAGAAATGCCACGAAAATAAGGATGTGTCGGTCTAAGAGGCAGGCGCAGAGCGGCTTTCAAGGCATGTACCGCCAGAAGCCAACAACGGCGCGGTTCGTGGCGGCACGACATTCAAGGCAGGTTGCCGAGCCGTCCCATGCTTCGCCTAATCTGTTTGGGGAAACGGGCTCTGCGCAGAGCCCGTCCCGGCTTAGCGCCCTACGCCATCAACCATTGCTTAAACCAACTAATCGCGTTGCCGGACGACACCGCGAAACCGTTAACATAGGCATCGAAATGTCCGCCGGCCAGAATGACCAGGCGCTTCGGTTCCCGCGCGTTCTCGAACGCATTGATCGCGACATCCGTCGGCGTGAGCACGTCATTGTTCGCGACCATCATCAAGAACGGCGTCGGCGCAATCCGTGCGATGTAGGTTGCCGGGCTGTACTCGATGAATTTTTCGACCGACTCCACCGTCACGCGATTTTCCCAGCGCGGCGCTTTGGTCTTGCCGGTTTCGGTAAACCACTTGAACGAATCGCTGGTGTTGAGCACGGCGTTGTTGTCTTCCGCCACCACCGGAAGATAATTCACTTTGCCGGTCTTGAAGCGTTCGGTGCGATCGCTTTCGAGAAACTTGATCATGCCGGCGCCCGCTGCGCGCGGCACGATCGCTTGGAAATTAGTCCAACCGTCGACCAGCGGGACTTGGCAGGCCACTACTTTGACGCGCCGATCGAGCGCCCCCAGGCAAATTACATGTCCACCGCTGTACGAAGAACCGAACACGCCGATCTTGTCCGGGTTTACGTCCGCTTGTGTTTGCGCAAAAGAGATCGCGTTGCGGAAATCTTCGATTTGCTCCCACGGGAAAATCTGTCCGCGCGGTTCGCCTTCACTCTCACCTTGAAAACGATAGTCGAACACGATTGCGACGAAACCGGCGTTGGCGAACGCCTGTGCGTAATCGGTGAAATACATTTCCTTCACCGCGCTGAAACCATGCGCCAGGACGATGCAGGGCCGCGTGTCGCCAGCCTTCAAATCGGCCGGTACGAACTTGAGGCCCTTACAGCGCAGTCCCTTGCTCATGAATTCGATCGGTTGGCCACCTTCGGCCGCGTTAGCGCTGCCGATGATACTTGTCGCGCTGGCAACGACCGCGGTCGTTGCAACGGCTTTGACAAAATCACGGCGTGAGAATCCCGCGTTAGTTTGCTTCTCGTTCATGTCTTCCTCCTATGAGTGATTACCACTAAAAGACTACACGTACAGCGCGACAGCGGCCGTTGTGACGGCCTTATTATTCTATCGACAAAAATTACGCGGCGAGAAATCCGCCGTCCACCACCAGTTCGGTTCCGGTGATGTACGAAGCTTCGTCCGAAGCGAGAAACAGCACGGCCCAGGCCGCTTCGTCCGCCGTTCCGGCGCGGCCCAGCGGTACCGTTGCGAGGACTTTCTCGCGCAGCGCGGGATCGGCCGCGGTCACCGACGTCAGCATCGGCGGCATCATTCCCGGATGAACTGAGTTGACGCGAATGCCGTCCTTGCCGTATTGCACGGCGGCGGATTTGGTCAGGACGCGGATCGCGGCTTTCGCCGCGTTGTAGCCCATGTGCACGAAGGCTTGGCCAACGAAACCGGAGATCGACGACAGATTGACGATGGCGCCGCCGCCCGTCTTTTGCATTTCGGCGACGGCGTATTTCACACCGAGAAACGTGCCGCGCGCGTTGATCGACATCAAGCGATCAAAATATTCGGTGCTCATACGATCGGGCACCGCGCCGCTGATACCGGCGTTGTTGACCAGAACGTCGAGTCGGCCG
>JBKJHT010000136.1:0-7841 GCA_046598945.1 Burkholderiales bacterium
CAAAGCTAAGCCGACCGGCATCATTGACATCGCCGTGATGCAGTCACTGTCACGCCAAGGCGAAATCAACCCACTTGTCGAAAACTACGGTCATGTCATCGTCGACGAGTGCCACCACATTGGTGCGGCATCGTTCGATGCCATTTTGAAACGGGTCAAAGCGAAATACGTGTTGGGTCTGACTGCCACGCCGATCCGCCGCGATGGCCAGCAGCCCATCATTTTCATGCAATGCGGGCCGACGCGGCACACTGCCGTCAAGTCTGCGAGTGCACCACATGACTTGGCGGTTGTTCCTCGCACACTCAATAAACGAATTGATTTGCCGACGGATGTGGGCATTCAGGATGTATTCCGGCACCTCGCTGTTGATCCTGATCGAACAGTAGCGATTGCAAGCGAAATCGAAAATGCTTACAAACAAGGCCGCAAGGTGCTCGTGCTGACCGAACGCACGGAGCATCTGGAGGCCATCAAAGCGGCGCTGGGGAACAAAGTGGCCGCCTTGACCGTGCTGCACGGTCGCTTGGCAAAAAAGCTGCGCGCCACCTTGATAGTCGAATTGGATGCTTTGCCACCGGATGCCCCGCGTGTGCTGTTGGCCACTGGCAAGTTGGTCGGCGAAGGGTTTGACCATCCGCCGTTGGATACCCTGGTACTGGCGATGCCCGTATCGTGGAAAGGAACATTGCAGCAGTACGCAGGTCGACTGCACCGTGAGCATGCCACCAAAACGGACGTGCGCATCATCGACTTCGTTGATACCGGTCATCCGACGCTGCTGCGAATGTGGGACAAACGCCAGCGTGGTTACAGGGCGATGGGATACCGGGTAGGTGGCGATGATGATGGCGATGATGGTGATTTGTGATCAGAAAATTTTCAATGCGTAAATGCGCAATTTCGGACATTTACCGCAACACAGGGTCAAATGCCCGAAGCGTTACGATTGAACCCCAACAGACGGATTTGAGGGTGTCAACCACCCGCCACCATATTGAAGGGCTCGGATCGTCCTTACTCGCCCTGCACACGGCGGACGACTCGGAGGGGGAATCCTGATGGCGGGCGTCAACCTGCTGGCGCCGGAGGTGGGCGTGGTTCGCGCCTGCAGCGTGATGGATGTCAATCGTTCCGCGGTGTATCGAGCGCGCACCCGAGCCCGTCGCCTGGTTACGTCACGACCGTCGCTGACCGCTCGATCTCGGTCTGCGTTGGCGTTCAGTGACGCCGAGCGGCAACGCGTCCTGGATACGCTCAACAGTGAGTGCTTCGCCGATTGCTCGCCGCGGCAAACCTATGCCACCTTGTTGGATGAGGGGATGTATCTGGGCTCGGTGCGCACCATGTATCGGTTCCTCAAAGGCTGCGATCAGGTGCGTGAGCGTCGCAATCAGCTGATGGCCCTAGGCCAGCCCCCCACCCGGTCTACGCCAAGTCGCAGTTGCTGGCGGCGCCAGCCAATGAAATTGGGTCGTGGGACATCACTAAGTTGCGCGGGCCGGGCAAGTGGACGTGCTTCCATGCAGCGCCGCTTCCGCGTGATGAATAATGTGGAGGAGTTGCAGCGCGCCCTGGATTTCCCCTGGGAAAAGTGGACCGTTTTTCTCCATCCTGAACAACGGCAGTGGGTAGAGCGCGACTATGCTGGACCAGCGCGCGTTTCAGGTTTCGCCGGCACGGGCAAGACCATTGTTTCGGAAAACCGCCTAGCGCACGGCACAATGATTCGTCGCCTTAGGCTCGATTCGGATGCTGCCGCCTTTTCCGTTGGACGGCTAGATTCGAATCTCGAAACCACCGTCTCAACGATGCCTGAAAGCCCGCGTGGATATTGCGCCGCAGGCTACCATCTGCTGGGAGGCAAGCTGGGTAAGGCTTCTGGCGATGTCGTTGAGCACGGCTGCGGCAATTTGCTGCCGCAGATTAGGCTGATTGGCTTTCCATCCAGCGCGACCCAGCAGCGGCTTGCCGGTCACTTCGTCCCAAATGTAATTCGGTTTGCCGCTCGCCCCTTGCGTCAATTGTTGTTTCGCGATTTCAAGCAGGCCAAGGCACAAGGAAGGCGCAAACATCAGCGTTGAATGTCGGATTCACTGGTGAATTTTGACCACGCCTCCCAATGCGGATCGCTTTCTAGGCGAAACGAAATCGCGTGCGTTTTGATCTCTGCGACAAGCTGTTCGGCGAGTGCTTGGGCCCGCTCCATATCAGCTACGTAGAGCAAAAATTCGCGCGCATTGTTGACTGTGACAATGGTCGCAAAAATTGCAACGCCGGGATCAATCAGATGGCTCTCAATCGCCTCTTCGATTTTCTCGAGGTCTTCACGATCGAGGCGCTCGGGGAACGGTCGATCATTGTGAACGTTGAACGGAACGATGAATTTTAAACTGCGGCCGAATTCGGCGCGGGTGACTAGTGCCGGCAATGAGGCATTCAGCCGCACCGCCGCGGCTTTGCCATCGATCTGGTGTTTGCTCGTCACCCATTCTTCCGACGCCGCGTAAAAACCCGGCGCAGCGATCGAACATTGCATCACCAAGCACAGTGCCAGCGTTGCACTAGAACGCCACATTCGCCGCGCCTTTTAGCTTCAGCATGGCGCGGGCTTCATCGGGCGTGGCGACTTCTAACGACAGCGCCTCGATAATCGTGCGCACGCGTTTCACTTGCGCAGCATTGGTTTCGGCGAGCTTGCCCGGGCCGTCCCACAGGGAATCTTCAAGGCCAACACGCACGTTGCCGCCCATCGCCGCCGACATGGTCGCGACGGGAATCTGGTTGCGACCGGCGCCGAGCACGGACCAAACATAGTCGTCACCGAACAGCCGATCCGCCGTGCGCTTCATATGCGAAATATCTTCCGCATGCCCGCCGATGCCGCCCATGATGCCGAACACCGATTGCACAAAGAACGGCGCCTTGACGAGGCCGCGATCAACGAAGTGCGCGAGATTATAGAGATGAGAGATGTCGTAGCACTCCAACTCGAAACGCGTGTTGTTGTCATTGCATGAACTCAGGATGTACTCGATGTCTTTGTAGGTATTTTTGAAGACTCGATCGCGGCTGCCCTCCAGATAATCCACTTCCCATTGGTGCTGGAAATTTTTGTAGCGCTCGACCATCGGGTACAAACCGAAATTCATCGAGCCCATATTCAGCGACGCCACTTCCGGCTTGAGTTGCAACGCCGGTTGCAAGCGCTCCTGCGTGGTCATGGTCGCCGCGCCGCCGGTGGTGAGATTGATGACGACATTGGATTTCGCCTTGATGGTCGGCAAAAACTCGCGAAATAAATTCGGGTCTTGGGTCGGGCTGCCGTCTTTTACATTGCGCGCATGCAAGTGCACGATCGCCGCGCCTGCCTCTGCCGCGCCGATCGCGGCATCGGCGATTTCCTTCGGCGTGATCGGTAAAAACTTCGACATGGTCGGTGTGTGGATCGATCCGGTTACCGCACAGGTAATGATGACTTTACGTGGTATCGCCATGCTGTTCTCCTCAATTGATTGACCTTCATTTTACCGTAAGCGCATCGACCGTCAGTCAAAATCCGTGCGCGCATCGGCGCGATGGTGGTGATGCGCACTGTGCTTCAATGAGCATCCTCAAACGGCACATGGATACAGGGTAGCCCTAGGCTAGCCACTGGCCTCGGGCCATTGCCTCGCAGCGCCTATTGCCTGGGGACGATCTATCCATGCGGTTTGCAGCCATGGCGACGTGATTTTTTCGCGTGACGAAATTGTTAACGATGTGTGAAACGTCCGAGCCCCGAGGCTGAGAGACTGCACACCGTGCGCTTAACGGTTAAGCGCCAATGTGCGCCATCCGCTGCGCATCCGTCGCACGCAGCACGCGGCGCAAAATCTTGCCGGAAGGATTCTTTGGAATCACCTCGCACGACACCACATCGGCAAGCTGTTTGTACTCGACTACGCGCTCGGCGACCCATGCCTTGATCGCATTTTCATCTACCGCGCCGCGTCCAACGACGTAGGCTACAGGTAACTCGCCCGAACGCTCATCGGGACGCCCGATCACCGCCGCATCGGCCACCGATGGATGTGTCAGCAGCAATGCTTCAAGCTCCGCGGGCGCCACTTGAAAACCTTTCACCTTAATCAATTCTTTCAATCGATCGGTGATGGACAAATAGCCGTCGGCATCGAAGACGCCTATGTCGCCCGTGCGCACCCAACCATCACTCGTAATTGTTTCTGCTGTTGCATCGGGCTTATTCAAATAGCCCTTAAAATTCTGCGGCCCACGAAACCAAAATTCGCCCGTCATGCCACGCGCGACATCGACGCCGGTTTCGGGGTCGACAATGCGGCCCTGCGTTCCGGGGAGCAATTGGCCGCTCGAGCCTGGACGAACGCGATCAGGGTGGCATATCGTGACGCAGCCGGACGATTCGGTCATGCCGAAGCCTTGCGCCACTTTGCATTTCAGCCGTTCGCTGACTTTCTTTTCCAACGCAGCGCCGAGCGGGGCGGCGCCACAGCCGACGAGTTCGACGGACGACAGATCATGGGCATCTACCATCGGATGTCCCGCGAGGAACTGCATCACCGGCGGCACGACGAACAAATGCGTCACACCAAAATCCGCGATCGCCTTTAGGAAGGGTTCCGGTTCAAAACGCGGCACCGTCACCAACTTGGCGCCTGCGGCGAATCCGCACAGCGTGACAATGGTGAATCCAAAGATGTGAAACATCGGCAAGAAGGCCAGTACGACCGGGTTGGCATCTGGCGATGAAAACGCTTCGCTCCATTGGCAAACATTTGAAACCAGCGTTCGATGGGTCAGCATCACGCCTTTAGCCAAGCCGGTCGTGCCGGACGAGTAGGGCAGCGCCGCGAGCCCATCAGGATCGGACGACACAATCGGCTCTGGATCCTTGCAGGCTAACAACGTCGCAAAGCTCAACGTGCCCTCGGCCTCGCCCTCGCCGAGCAGGATAATTTTTTCGAAACCAGCGGCCGAAGCCGCCTCGCGTACCAAAGGCAAGAACAGCGCAATGGTGAACACAAACTTTGCATTGGCGTCGCGCATTTGATGCGCCAGATCGGCGGCGTTGTACATCGGATTCGCGCCGCTTACCACGCCACCGGCCGCCATCGCACCGAGCGCCACGATCGGCCATTCCGGCAGGTTGGGTGCGAACATCAGCAGCGTGTCGCCGGGCTTAAAGCCCTGCGCTGCCAGCCCGGCAGCGAAGCGGCCGATAAGGTGATCGAGCGCGGCGTAGGTGTAGCTGCGTCCGCTGGCGGCGTCAACCAATGCAATGGCATTCGGCCGTGCGCGCGCGTGGCCGCGGATAAACTCAGGCAAGGTCACGGACGGGATCTCACTGACCAGGGCAGGACCATGCAAGATCGCTTCGGGGCTGAGTTGTGTTGTCATTTTTTCCTCCGGTTGATGCGTTTAAGCAATTCTACCTAAGATCAAACGCCACTAGTTGTTGGTGCATCAACTCGCTCGGCGGGGCATGATCGGGCGTTGCGCCGACTGCTGCGATCTCCGCGAAATATATTGGATCAATAACATTCGCGGAAAAGACGTTCAACATCAGAGCGAACCCAAGTGCAGCGACGGCGATTGATAAAAATCGATTCAGCATGATGATCTCCTGTTAAGTGGGTTGTTTGCGCGCCGGGTCATTGCTTCCGTGTTTACATGTCCTGCGCGTTGAAGCCAGAATAGGCCCCATGGACTAATGGCCGGCTGACAGATGGTAAAGTTTGCGTTGTTGCCGGACAAACAGGCGTTTTCACAGGGAAATCGGTGAACGGAATCGTCATGTCGCCTGATTTTCTAATCCGTCAGTTACCGGTTAGTCCGGCGCGGTTAATCTGCTTTCACCGCCAAAACACACGGCTAAACAACCAACAATCACTTTATTGGGAGAGATCGTGAACAGAATAAGTCGCGGCATCGCAGTGCTCGGGACGCTCATTAGCGCACTTGCCGCCCCAGTCGCCTTCGCGCAATCTCAAGGCATCAGCAAAACCGAAATCGTGCTGGGTTCGATTTTGGATTTGTCCGGCCCGCTGGCCGGCCCGAGCAAACAGGCGCGCAACGGCATGCAGATGCGCGTCGATGAAATCAACGATAGCGGCGGCATTGCCGGTCGCAAGATCAAGCTGATCGTTGAGGACAATGGCTACGATCCGAAAAAAGCCATTCTGGCCGCGCAAAAGCTGGTGAACCGGGACGAAGTCTTCGCTATCGTCGGCCACATAGGTACGGCGCAAAACATGGCGACGATGCCGATCCTCTTTGTGAAGAATGTCATCAATTTCTTCCCCATCAGTGGCGCGCGCGAGATGTTTGAGCCGGCCGACAAACTCAAACTCGCCTATCTAGCCCCGTACTTTGATCAAATGCGCATTGTTCTACCGCAACTCATCAAGCAAAAATCCGCAAAGCGAGTCGGCATCATTTACCAGGATGACGAGTTTGGGCTGGAGGTCATGCGCGGCGCGGAAGCGGGGCTGAAAGGGGAAGGGGTTTGTCACCGCGAATGTTTACACGTGAGGTGGTCGCAGGCGAACGCACCCAAACGCAATTCGGAGGAATCACAATGAACTGGATGAGAATCGAAGACCTAGCTGCCAAGTGGCCATTGCCCGAAGGCTACCGCTACGCGCAGCTTAGGCGAGACGAAATTCCCGCTCTGATGGATTTTCTAGCAACGTGGTTTCCCGAAGTCGCCGTCGGCGCCGCCAGTTGTTACCTGCGCGAATCGTTCTACTACAAACGCGTGTTCCTCGAGGGTGAATGCGAAAAAGATGTTATCGTATTACTGGTTAAAAAAGAGCAAGAATTAGTCGCCATGTTTTCCGCGGAGAGGGATCAAGATACGCTGGCGCTTTACGGCCGCTTGGGTGTGGTTGCCGAAGCGCATCGCGCCATGCACCTGTGCGAATCGGTGATCGCGCTGACGGAAACCATTGGCCGATCGATGGGAATGGGGATGGCGTTCGGCATGGCAACGCTCCACATTCCGTATATGCAAATCGCACTGGAAAAACTCGGATTCCAATTGGTTGGCATCACGCCCGGCTACGACCGCGAAGTCGTGGCGCCCGGCGTGGTCAAGCGCGTCTATGAGGCGATCTACGCCAAGTCCCTAGTCGATGCGGACGATCTACTGCTGCCGCGACCGGAAAACCTCACACCGAAAACCAAAGCCTTGTTTGACTCCCTGTTTAACCCAAGCCCAATCGCCCATGGATAACCCAGAATCAATCGAACTACGCGAGTTGCGCGCTCAGCAGGCAGCGACTCGCGAAATTTTGCGCGCCATCAGTCGCACGCCGGCCGATATCGAATCGATCTGCGGAATGATATTGGAAAAGGCAGCGTTCCTTGCTGAGGCGAATCTCGGAGGGATCAGCCTTTATCTCGGCGGTAATGAATTCATAGGTCTCACCGGTCTCGGTCTCAGTCGGGAGATGACGAACCATTGGCGCGGGCGGCGATATTCTGTAAGTCGCGCACAGTTTCGCGAGCATGGCCCGTGGCGTGCCCTCCACATTCCTGACGTGAAAGAGTCGGAAGCCTACCGGCAAGGCGATCTCACGGAATATGACAGCATGGGCATTCGAACTTTTCTGGCCGTACCGCTCGTCGCTGAAAACCGCTTAGTGGGTACTTTTACAGTTGGACGCAACGAAGTGCGTCCCTTCACCGAAAAACAGATCGCCATTCTTCAGACCTTTGCCGACCAAGCCGTCGTCGCGATTGAAAATGCGCGCGTGCTCAAAGCGCTCGATGAGCGCAACAAGGAACTGACTGATTCCCTAGCACGGCAGACGGCCACC
>JBKJHT010000152.1:0-13624 GCA_046598945.1 Burkholderiales bacterium
GTTTCCGTGATGATGCCGCGCGGCGTGAGATTTTCGCGAAAGTAGGGCATGCGGATGAAGCTGTCGCGCCATTGTCCTGCCGCGCCTTCGCGGTTGCCCGCTTGGCTTTCCAGCGCTTGCGTGTCGTATTCACCACCGTGGTCGTTGACCAATTCCAACGTGCGTTTCATCCAGGCATCGACCGGATGGTCGGCGGATTCGAACGCTAGCACCAGCATATGATAACTGCCGTCGCCCGCGCCGGTGAGCATGGCTTCGTTGGCGTCCACCAGGCGGCAGTTGCTCGGGTAGAGGTGGGCTTGGGCGATGGCGCGCACGCAATCGGCGGCTTGGTAAAAGTCTTTGAAACGCACCGAGGTGTTGGCGCGAAATGTCGGCCGTTTGCGTAAACGCATCCACGCTTCCGTGACGATGCCGAGCGTGCCTTCCGAGCCGATCAGCATGCGATCGGGGCTGGGCCCCGCGCCTGAGCCCGGCAGGCGCCGCGATTCCATGATGCCCGCGGGCGTGACGGCGCGGACGCTTTCCACCAGATCGTCGATGTGCGTGTAAAGCGTCGCATAATGGCCGCCGCCGCGCGTGACAATCCAACCACCGAGGGTGGAGAACTCGAATGATTGCGGCAAATGTCTTAGCGTCAAATCGTGGGTCTTGAGCACCGCTTCCAGCGCGGGACCAAACATGCCGCCTTGAATGCGTGCGCATTGCGATGTTTGATCGACTTCGAGGACTTGATTGAGGTTGCGCAGATCAATGGTGACGACGGGGCGTTCAGCGTATTTTCCGGAAGGCGGTTCAATGCCGCCGACCACGCTCGAGCCGCCGCCGTAGGGAATCGCCACCGCGCCTTCGCGGCCACACCAGTCCAACACATCGACGATGTCCAGTTCGTTACGCGGCAGGGCGATGACGTCCGGCGGATTCGGAAACTCGCGCGCGAAGGCGCGGGCGCTGTCGAAGAACGACTTGCCGTAACTATGCAGCAAACGCTCGTAGTGATCCGTCGTGCAAATTTTCTGCAAGCTTGACGGAATGGCGACGCGCGGTTTGCGCAACGAAATTTCTTCGGCCTTTGGGGCAGGGCTGGCCTGGAAGCCGCTCATACCAAGGTGCTTGGCGTAGTTGGCCTCGAGAAGCGCTATTTCATTGGCTGATAGCTGCGTGTCTTCAAAACCCCAGCCCCAGAACTTTAGGCGTCGATTCGACATTTTGATTTTTTCCTTACAGCAAAAAAGATTGTCGAGGCTTGCGCCGGGACAATTGTGAGGTCGCCTCCTTTAACCATTGTCATTCTGAGGCCATAGGCCGAAGAACCTGCTGCTGTTTTCATGGGAAAGCAGATTCTTCGCGTCGCTCAGAATGACAATCGTCTGATTTTTAGAGGTCTCGACCGATTGAGTAAATGGGTTGATTACTGCTTATCGAGCAAGTCGCCGAAATTTTTCCATTCCTTGCCGTCGAACTTCGCCAATATCTGTTGCTCGATGGGGTAAAAATCCGTTGGGCTGGTATTGACTTTTATGCCGGGCAACAGAACCGGCAGTTCAAGATTCTTGAGATTCGCTGCTTGGCGCATGACGTTTTCGCGGGTCAGATCGTTGCCGCACTGTTTCAACGTCTGCATCAGCATGCTGGACTGCATGTAGCCGTAGGCATTGTTGTATTCCTTCGGATCGCCCTCGGGATAATATTTCTTCATGAAGGCGAAGTAATCCTTGATGTCTTTGGAATCGGCCCACTGCGGATCGTTGATATCTTTCATGTAGGTCGCCGTGATAAGGCCGGTGGACTTTTCCAGCCCCGCGGGTATGAGCACCGACTGGACTTGCGCCGAGACGTTGTTGACGAACTGCAACGGCTTCCAACCGATGTCATAGACTTTGCGAATGGCCTGGGCGGCGAACTTCGGCGTGGCGAAGTGGAACATGGTGTCGGCGCCGGTTCCTTTGAGCGTGACGACCTGCGAATCGACGGTCGGGTCGGTGACTTCATAGGAGACTTCGCCCACGATCATTTTCGCCGCCTTGTCGCCGAGGCCATCTTTTAAGCCCTTCAGCAAATCCTTGCCGTAGTCGTCGTTCTGGAACAGCACGGCGATCTTAGCGTCCGGTTTGGTTTTTAGAAGATAGCGAGCGTAAATGTGCGCTTCAGTTTGGTAGGCCGGCTGGCCGCCCATGGTCCATGGGAAATTCTTGGGATCGCCCCACTTGGTCGCGCCGGTCGCGAGGAAGAGGTGGGGAATCTTCTTCTGGTTCACATATTTGTGAATCGCCGAATTGGACGGCGTGCCGAGGGTTTGCCAGAGGAACAACACCTCCTCTTGCTCGACCAGTTTGCGCACCTGCTCGACGGCGCGCGGCGGGGAATAGCCGTCGTCGATGCTGATCAAATTGATCTTGCGGCCGTTAATGCCGCCTTGGTCATTGATCATCTTCATGTAGGCCTGCTCGGTTTTGCCGATCGTGCCATAAGCAGACGCCGGGCCGCTGTAGGGCATGGTTTGGCCGATCTTGATCTCTTTGTCCGTGGCGCCGGTGTCGTATTTATTTTGCGCGCTGCCGGCGCCGGCAAGCGCCAAGCCGATGAGACCGGCGAACGCCGGGAATAGGCAATTTCTTAACATGACTGCTCCTCTTAGTAGTGGACGATGCATGGTGGGTTCATGCGTTGTTATTTAACGCTAACGTTCCGGATCGGGACGACGCCGCTGAAGTTTTTGTTTCACGCCGCTGACAAACCAAGCGACGCCCTTGGGCATAATATACATGAAGGCAATCAAGAATAGACCAAACACGATTTGTGGAGGGATACCACCAACACTCTCGGCGATATTGGGCGCGAACTGCACAAACGCGGCGCCGTAGATCGCGCCGGACAGGGTGGCGAGGCCGCCGATCACGACACCGACCAAAAACAAGATCGATAGTAGCGGCGCAAAACTGTCGGGCGCGACGAATTGCACGACGATAGCGCCGAGGGCCCCGGCGATGCCCGTGTACATCGCCGATACGCCGAAGGTGATGGACTTATACATGGCGTTGTTGATGCCCATGGCTTCAGCGGCGATAGGCTGATCGCGGATTGCCACCAGCGCGCGGCCGATGCGCCCGCGCAAGATGTTGTACGCCACCAGGAACAGAATAATCGTGACAAACAGGGTGAAGAAATAAAGCCATTGATCGGCGTTGATCTGGTGGCCGAACAGCGTGAACGGCGCCTCGGGTTTGTTGATATTGATACCTTGCACGCCGCCGGTCCAATGTTCGATGCGCTTGTACTTCAGCAATTGCGGCACCGACACGGCAAGCGCGAACGTCGCAAGGGCGAGATAGTGGCCTTCCAAGCGCAGCGCCGGTAAACCGAACAGAAATCCGAATCCTAAACACAACACACCCGCGATCGGCAATGTCGCCCAATAGGGTACGCCGAATTTATCCATCAGCACGGCGGTGGTGTAGGCGCCGATGGCGTAGAACGCGCCGTGGCCGAGCGAGATTTGGCCGTTGTAGCCGGTGAGCATGTTCAATCCCAGGATGGCGATGGCGTACACCAACATCTGCGTGAGTTGCAAGGTGCGGTAATCGCTGACAAAAAACGGCAGCGCGCAAGCAATGGCGATAACAATCAGCGGCCAAATGAATGAAGTTTTTTGCGGTGTGGCGCCGGTGGGATTGAGTATTGTTTTTAGATTGCCCATCACCTAAACCCTCGTTACCAAAGTGCGCCCGAATAGGCCGTTCGGTTTGAATAACAACACGCCGATAATCAGAATCAGCGCGACGGTCAGCTTGAGTTCCGTGCCGAAAATGTATTGTCCCGCCAGATTTTCCACCACGCCGACGATGAATCCGCCGACGATCGCGCCCCACGGATTATCGATGCCGCCGAGCAAGGCCGCGGCGAACGCATAGAGCAACACGCCGGCCATCATGTTTGGATCAAGGAACACGATGTGCGCCACCATCATGCCGGCCACGGCGCCGATGGCCGCGGCGAGCCCCCAACCCAGCGCCAGCATCCAACCGACGCGAATACCAACGAGTCGGCTCGACACCGGATTTTGCGCCGCCGCGCGCATGGCCAAACCCAGCGGCGTGAAGCGAAAGAAAAGATAAATGAGTAATAACACGACCACAGTGACCGCGATGGAGCCTAACTCGTGACCGGAAAGATAGCCGTAGGATCGCGCGGGAAATGGCGACGGGAAAGGTTGATTGGTGTAGGTGTAAATCCAACCGGCGAGACCGTTGAGGATCAGTAGCAAGCCAATGAAAACGATGATCACCGTCAGCACAGCGCCACGCTCGACTGGACGAATCACGACGCGTTCAATCAAGATGCCGCCAATAAACGAGATGACAATCGTCGCGATAAACGCCACCCAGTAGGGTAGGCCCGCGTTAATCATGGTTAGCGCAAGATAAGTCGAAAACATCGCCATTTCGCCTTGGGCGAAATTGATGTGATGCGTCGATTGATGGATCATCACCAGCGACAGCGCGAGGCTGGCGTAGATACCACCGGTGGCGAGGCCGGAAAGGATTTGATGTAGGAAGGTTTCCATTTGCTTATCCCCTCTCCCCTGAGGGGCCAGGGGATCTCGTCGGTGGTGTCAAAGGGTTAGTAACCAAGATAAGCTTTGCGCACCGCTTCATCGCCGGCGATATCTTTCGCCAAGCCCGATATCACCACACGTCCGGTTTCCAGCAAGCACGCGTGATCGGCCAGGTTGAGCGCGAGCGACGCATTTTGCTCCACCAACAAAATGCTCACACCGTCCTGTTTGTTGATCGCCGCCATGATGCGAAAAATTTCTTGCACGATCACCGGCGCCAAGCCGAAAGACGGTTCGTCCAGCACGAGTAGCTTCGGCTTGAGCATCAGCGCGCGGCCGATGGCGAGCATTTGTTGTTCGCCGCCGGAGAGGGTGCCGGCCTGTTGACTGCGGCGTTCCTTTAGGCGGGGAAAATAGCCGTAGACGCGCTCGAAATCTTTTTCCGTTTCCGCTTTATCGCGTCGTGTGTAAGCACCGAGCCGCAAATTTTCTTCCGTGGTGAGATGGGTGAAGGTGCCGCGACCATCCGGCACATGGCCTAGGCCCATGCGCACGATGTCCTCGGTGGCTTTGGTTTCGACACGTTGACCGAGAAACGTGATCTGCCCGCGCGTGTTGACCATGCCGGAGATAGCGCGCAGCAACGTGGTTTTGCCCGCACCGTTCGCGCCGAGGATGGTGGTGATGCCACCTTGTTCAACCGCGAAGCTGACACCGAACAATACCTGCGTCGCGCCGTAAGAGGCGTCGAGATTTTCCGCGGCGAGTATCGCACTCATGCAGCCACCCCAAGATAGGCGCGGATCACGTCCGGATGGTTTTGTACGTCTTGTGGCACACCGTCAGCGATCTTGCGGCCGAAATCGATGGCGACGACTTTGTCCGAGACATTCATCACCAAGCTCATATGATGTTCGACCAGCAACACCGTGAGGGCGAAGCGATCGCGTAAATCTTGAATCAGCGTTTTGAGATTGTCGACTTCCGAATGATTGAGGCCACCGGCCGGTTCGTCGAGCAGCAGCAGTTTGGGTTTGGTCGCGAGGGCGCGTGCGAGCTCGACACGCTTTTGTGTGCCGAACGATAAGTCGGACACTCGCGTTTCCGCGACTGAGCGCAAGTTAAGCGTATCGATCAAACCTTCGGCTTGCTCACGCAACGTTTCTTCTTGTCGCGCGACGTTGGGCAAGCGCAGGGCATTGACGAAAAATCCGCCGCTGGTTTGCGAATGACCGCCGAGCAAGACATTTTGTATGACGGTGAGGTTGCGAAACAGCGCGAGATTTTGGAACGTGCGACCGATGCCCAATGCCGCGATGCCGTGGCGGGGCACGGCGGTCAAGTCTCGGCCTGCAAAAGTGATTTCGCCGCCGTCGCATTGATACAGCCGCGACAGGCAGTTGAATAATGTGGTCTTGCCCGCACCGTTCGGTCCGATGAGACCGACGATCGTGCCGCGCGCGACATCGAAGCTGACCCGATCAAGCGCGATGATTCCGCCGAACCGCACGCATACCTTGCGCAGGCTTAACAGCGGCGTTGCTTGTCCATCATTCAACGGATCTTCCTCCTCCTGGTTGTTCTTCGACTAGCTTCAAAGCATAGCGCCTACCCCTCGCAGGGGCGGGAATATCTGGTCACTGCCTATTCTATAAGAACGCTCGAATGTACTCATTCACCAACTCCGGCTGCTCATGGATCACCCAATGCGAGCCCTCTGGAATTCGTTTCAACGTCAAATCGGGGACGTATTGCTCCAGGCCATCGAGCAAGCTCGGCAGTAAAGCCGTATCGGCATCGCCCCAAATAACCAGCGTTGGCATACGGACCGTCAACCGTAGCGGATCGATTTGAACGGCGCTCGCGCCGGGGGCGTCTGCCGATGGCGGATAAAGCGGCGAGGCGCGATAGTAATTCAGGCCGCCGGTGACGGCGCCGGGTTGCGACCAGGCCTTGAGGTAGCGTTCTTTATCGTCTTCCGTAAGCCACTCGCCGTTCGAGCCGGCGCTTTGCAGCATCGCAACCAAGCGCGCGTAATTATTTTCCGTCATAACGCGCTCGGCCTTATCCAGGCGAAACAAAAGCATGTATTGGCTTGCCGCTTGCTGCGCCGGATTGTGAGTCAGCTCGCGCGCGAACGTTGCCGTGTGTGGCGCATTGATGATGACGAGTTTTTCGACGTACTCGGGATGGCTGGCGGCGAAGGTCCAGGCAACGGCGCCGCCCCAGTCGTGGGCGACCAGGATACAAGATTTATGGCCCAAATACTCGATCAAGCAGCGCAGATCTTCGATCAAATGTTTAGCGTGGTAGGCGGCAACATCCGTGGGTTTGGAGGAAAGGTTATAGCCGCGCATATCGAGCGCGACGGCCTGATAGTCCTGGCCAAATTCATCGAGCTGATCTTGCCACTCGTACCAAAACTCCGGAAAGCCGTGCACGAATAAAATCAACTTGCCTTCACCGGAAGTGACGTAGTGTAGCGTTTGATTGTTTACGTTTGCAAAGTGATGTTCTTGTCTAGAAAACATGAACCGAGCCTCCGCTTAATTTTGCCACCAGGGATAGGACATCGCGCTGCGCCGCGTAGCGCACCTCATCTTCCACGCCGGAACGTTCCATGATGCGGCCGACGCGGGAACTGATCAGGCAGTCGTAGGCGTCGTGGGTACGATACAGGCGTAGCGCCGATTGTGCTGCATCGGTTAGATCGCGATCGGGGTCAAGTCCTTTTACCAGCCATTCGACAATCTGCCCCGCACCGTAAAAATCTTCCAAGTTCATTCCGCCAGCCGAACCGCTACACACGATTAGCACCGATTCATTGGCATGGTATTTTTGAATATGCGCAACCGTGGCGGCGCCGTTCAACAAACAGGCGGCGAAAACATTCGGCGCAATGGCCGCTTGGCTAAGCGCGACCGTGCCGTTCGTGGTCGAGTAGATCACACGCTTGCCGTTGACGCCGACGGCCGCGAGGGCAAGTGGGAGCGGCGTGACGAAACCTTCGATGGCGTGAATCATTCGTTCGCCGGAAAGCACAACGGAATCAGGCGAAAAAGACTTCGCTTTGGCGCGCGCATCGTGTTCGTCGATGGCTGGAATCACTTCCGTTGCGCCGTGCGCCAGCGCGGTGACGATCGTCGTGGTCGCAAACAAAATATCCAGCACGACAACAACATTAGCCGTCAACCGCGCCGCGTTGAAATCTTCTTTGCGCAGCAGGACATGAACTTTGTTGGTTACGCCGCCCAGCACCGTAGCGGCGCGCGCGAATTCAGCGGGATGGCTCATACTTGTGCGGCCGCGCGTCGCAGGAACATGCCGATGCCCTCCATCGACATGACCATTTCGTTGTGCTGATTAAAGGCTTCCCAGCGCGATTTCACGATGCCGATATCGGGTTTGCTCGACGATGGCCGCGATTCCAAAAACACGCGCTCGACCCGCAGCGTGTCGCCGGGACGCACCGGCTTGAGCCAGCGGATATTGTCGACGCCCGGCGAGCCGATGCTGGCGGAATCGTTAAGATACGCATCGCACATTAAGCGCATCGCGATGCCGCAGGTATGCCAGCCGCTGGCGATGATGCCGCCGAAATAGGATTGCTCCGCCTTCGCTTTGTCAACATGAAACACTTGCGGATCGAATTGCTTCGCGAAGCCGATGATCTCATCTTCGGTTAAGGTCTTGCTTCCGAGCACGGTACGCTCGCCGACTTTGAAATCTTCCCAATAATATTTAAATGCCAAGACAAACCTCGGTGACTAGAACGTAGAACCCGCCGCGAAGCGCGACAGATGATGATCGGCATCGCCGAACGTGGCGTCGATGGCGGTTAAGCGGCGGAAATAATGGCTCGCGGACAGTTCGTCGGTGATGCCCATGCCGCCGTGCATTTGCACCGCATCCTGCGCGATCAAGCGCCCGTAGCGGCCAATCGCATTCTTCGCCGCCGACACGACGCGCTGCCTTTCCGCGACGTCGTTGGACTGGACTTTCACCGCCGCCAAATAGGCCATGGAGCGCGATTGCTCGACATACATCAGCATATCGACCATACGATGTTGTAAGGCCTGGAACTTGCCGATCGGCACGCCGAATTGGCGCCGCGTCTTGAGGTATTCCAACGTCGACTTCTGCAGCGCTTCCATGGCGCCGACGGATTCGGCGATCAGCGCGGTGGTGGCGATATCCATGACCTGTTCAACGATCGCGAGGTTGTCTTCACTGCTGCCCAGCATCGCATCAGCGCTTACGCGCACGTTGTCAAAATGTAAATTCGCGGCGCGCTGATTGTCGATGGTGCGATAGCCGATGATATTCAAGCCGGATGTTTTGGCATCGACCAAAAATAAGGCCATGCCCTGGCCGTCGTGCAGCGCGCCGGCAGTGGCCACCGAGACGATAATCTTGTCGGCAATATTACCGTGCAGAACAATAATTTTTTCGCCGTTCAAAACGTAGCCGGCGCCCTCTTTACGCGCGACCGTTGCGATGCGTTTCAAGTCGTAGCGCGTACCAGTTTCACTATAGGCAAAGGCCAATTTAAGGTTGCCGGCAACGATTTGCGGCAGTAGTGACGATTTTTGCGCGTCCGATCCGGCCAGTTGAATTAAGTTGGCGCCCAGCACCACGGTCGCTAAATAGGGCTCGACTACTAAGCTGCGGCCCAACGCTTCCATTACGATCATGGTGTCGATGGCGTTGCCGCCGAAGCCGCCATGGGCTTCGTCAATGCCGATGCCCAACACGCCGATTTCCGCCATGCTGGCCCACACTTTTTCGCTGTAGCCTGCGGCCGACTGGATGATGGCGTGGCGCTGTTTATTGAATTCGTATTCGCGCTCAATCAATCGATTGACCGTGTCGCGCAGTTGCTCTTGTTCGGAAGAAAAATTGAAGTCCATTTTTATAGCCCCAAGATATGCTGCGCGACAATGTTGCGCTGAATTTCGTTGGAGCCGCCGTAAATACTGGTTTTGCGATAATTCATATAGCGCGGCGTGAAGGGCGGGCCGTAGTCGGGGCCGACGAAGCTAGCGCCAGGAATGCCGTTGACGAAATCGGGAAAGAACGGCAGCGCGTACGGGCCGAGTGCTTCCATTTGTAGTTCCGTCAACGCTTGCTGAATTTCCGTGCCTTTGATTTTCAGGAACGAGACTTCCGGGCCCGGCGCTTTGCCGCGGCTTTCGGCGGATAGCACACGCAAGCTGGTGACTTCCAGCGCCATCAGATCGATTTCCAACTGCGCGACCTTGTCGCGGTAGCGTGGATTATCGAGCAGCGGTTTGCCGTCGAGTCGTTCCTGGCGCGCGACTTCTTTAACGAACGCAAGCTCGCGTTTCGAACGGCCCACGGCGGCGATGCCGCTACGTTCGTGGCCGAGCAAAAATTTCGCGTAGGTCCAACCTTTATTTTCCTGGCCAACTAAATTTTCCGTCGGCACTTTCACGTTGTCGAACCACACTTCATTGACTTCGTGGGCGCCATCCATGAGTTTAATGGCGCGCACTTCGATGCCCGGTGATTTCATGTCGATCAACAAAAACGAGATGCCTTCCTGCGCTTTGCCGTCACTGGAGGTGCGCACCAGGCAAAAAATCCAATCCGCCCACTGCGCCAATGTCGTCCAGGTTTTTTGGCCATTGACGATGTAGTGATCGCCGTGGCGCTCGGCCTTGGTTTTCAGCGATGCGAGATCGGAGCCGGCGCCCGGCTCGGAATAACCCTGGCACCACAACTCATCGGTGTTCAACATTTTCGGTAGAAAACGCCGTTTATGCCAATCGTTGCCGAAAGCCATGATGACCGGCGCGCACATCATCGGGCCAAAGGGAACCACGCGCGGTGCGCCGGCGTCGTCGTATTCTTCCTCGAAGATATAGCGCTGCACCGCGTTCCAGCCGGTGCCGCCGTATTCTTTTGGCCAACCAGGTACGAACCAGCCTTTTTCGTAGAGCGTCTTTTGCCAGGCGACCTGTTCTTCGCGGCTGTGGTGAATGCCCGCTAAGACTTTGTGGCGCAGAGATTTGGGAAGGGCTTCGCGCAAGAAATCATGAACATCTTGGCGGAACGCGTTTTCTTCGGGAGAGTAATTGAGATCCATATTCACGACTCAGTTTGGGTTTTAGCGAGGATACGAGAATTCATCGAAAACGGCAAACTCGTCAAAGTTAACGCGAACATTTTTTGCCGTCGTCGCGAGCGGCCTCGTATCGGCGACTCCGACACCGGCAACGCAAAATGACATGGTGGCGGATATTTGGTGTCATGCCACAAGCCGCGCCCAGATTGCCGCCTGGCAGGGCAAAGGCTGAAAGCCAGTATCCATAGGAATCCTGGCGCGATGTCTAAAAATCTTACGGTTGTTTCGCCGCACTGAAAAGAATGGCGGCGTCGATCAAGCCCTCGACGGTGTACGGTGTTTGCTGATCGTTGCCGCGATGATCCCAAAAAATATTCTTGGTGGCGGGTTCGCCGAGTTCGCCGGGGACGAGTGAGCTTTTGAGTTGGAACTCATCGGTCGCGGCGATTTGTGGATAGAGCAGCGCGACATCGACCAACACATAACCGCTGTCGATTTCGTCTTCGCGCGCTGAGACATAGGGCAATCCTTTGCAAGCGCTTTTTGCATCGTCCAGTTTACCGAATGGCGGCACGCTCCCTTTCGGATGAACGCGGACATTCATGACTTTCGCGGTAATGGATTTTCCGGCAACGGAAATATCGTGCCCTTGCGCCGCGAGTTTACCGAGCCCCAGCGCGTCGCGCTTGACCGCTTTGATGTCGAGATAGTGAAACACCCGGCCGCTCTCAACGCGATTGTAAGTGTAAGGCGCGGGGATGTAAGTCCCATCCGGATTTTTTCCGCCCAATTGGTTGGCAATCAACAGCGCGAGCGAGAAGCGCATGTACGCCATCATTCCCGTCTTCGTGTATTCGAAATGAACGGCGCGCAAGTTATAGCCGAGCTCCGCGTGACCGAAGGCAGACGGCGCCATGGTGGCCGCTAACAGGAGGAAAACGAAGGCGTTGCGAATTGATAAGAACATCTTATAAGATTGTCATCCTGAGCAACGAGAAGGATCTGCTGTCCGGTGCATACTGACCGCACTGAAAAAGCAGATTCTTCGGCTTCCAACAAAACCTATTCCTCCAACTTGTCATTTCCGCGAAATCGGAAATCTATGTTGCCTTTGAAAAGCCAAATGGATCGGCGTTTTCACAAGGATGACACGCCGGTGTTTTTCCGTAAACTTACTTCGCGGTTGCCAACACAAAATCATAATGCGCTTCCCAAAACGGCGTGTTCGATTTCGTGCCATCGGGCGCGGTTCCTTCGCGCTTGACGAAATCCGTAATCAGCGAATTTTTCACGCCGAACACCGCGTCCGACTGCAAATACGGATCGCCCTTTACGAATACGTGGGTCGTCACCGGCTCAAAACCCGGTGCGGAAACTATCGCGTGAATATGCGCCGGACGATAGGGATGGCGGCCCATGCCATTTAACATGGCGCCGACCGGGCCATCGGTCGGGATCGGATAGCTCACCGGCTTCACAGTGCAAAAACCATAGCGACCTTCGGCGTCGGTCGTGACTTTTCCGCGCGCTTGTATGCCTTTTACGCTAGGCAATTGCACGTCATAAAAACCTTCGCCGTCGGTTTGCCATAGATCCAACTGCGCACCGACGATCGGTTTGCCGTCAACGGATTTCACCTGACCAGAAATATAGGTCGGCTCACCGGCGACACCTTCCGAGACATTTGCCCATTTCGGTAAGCTCGGGCTACCATTCACATAGAACGGTCCAAACACGGTTGATTCCGTCGCGCCGCCAGGCTTGCGATGATTGATTTCGTCCACCAACATCGAAACGCCCAACGTGTCGGACAGCAGAATAAATTCCTGACGCTTGTCGTCACATTGCTGGCCCGTCGCGGTGAGAAACTTAATCGCCTCAAACCATTCGCCTTCCGTCAATTCGACATCGCGCACGAAGTCGTGCAGATGACGAACCAGGCTGGACATTATTTTCTTAAAGCGCGGATCGGACGCGCCGTCGAGGCGACCCAATACCGCATCGGTGAGATTGGATTCGGTAAAATCGGACACGGCGTGATTCTCCTCGAATTGATTTGTTCGCCTTTATGAGACGAATACTTAAGCGAGGTTAGTCTGCCGCGGATCGAACTGTCAAGCGCGGTCTAATTGTCATTGCGAGGATTGAGAATTTACTTTTCTACGAACGCCCGTTCGATTACGTAATCCCCAGGCACACCAGTATGCGGCGAAATATGAAAGCCGCGCGCATTGAGTAGCGAAGCGGTATCTTTCAACATACTCGGACCACCGCAAATCATGGCGCGGTCGCGGTTGGGATCGAGCGGCGGCAAGCCGATGTCTTCAAACAATTTCCCGCTCCCGATCAGGTCCGTGAGCCGGCCGCGATTTTGGTACGGTTCGCGGGTGACGGTTGGGTAGTAAATTAATTTTTCGCGGATTTCTTCGCCGAAGTATTCGTGGTCCGGCAATTCTTGGGTGATGTATTCGGCATAGGCCAATTCGCTGACGACGCGCACGCCGTGTACCAAAATCACTTTCTCGAAACGCGCATAGGTCTCGGGATCGCGGATGACACTCATAAACGGCGCGAGGCCGGTGCCGGTGGCAAATAGGTAAAGATTTTTGCCGGGCTTGAGGTCGTGCAATACCAAGGTGCCGACGGGTTTGCGGCTCACCAAAATTTCATCGCCGGCTTTGAGATTTTTCAGGCGCGAGGTGAGGGGGCCGTCTTCCACTTTGATACTGAGAAATTCCAGATGCTCGTCGTAATTGGCGCTGGCGATGCTGTAGGCGCGCATCAGCGGTTTGCCTTCGACTTCGAGGCCGATCATGACGAAGTGACCGTTTGCAAAACGCAGACCTTGGTCGCGGGTCGTTTTGAAACTAAATAACGATTCGTTCCAGTGATGAACGTCTAGAACTCGCTCGATGCCTACGGTTGTCATGATTTCGTGCCTGCTGCCGGTTAACGAAGAAATCGAAGTATAGAGACGTGCA
>JBKJHT010000212.1:0-5338 GCA_046598945.1 Burkholderiales bacterium
TCAACGCGGCTTACAGACGGAACGCCGACCTCTTTTCAATTACTACGGTGAAATATTCGGGCTAGGCCACCCCGTAGGCCAGCCCCTTGTGTCGAGCTTGGATACATTCATATCGATCACCCTAAATGGATGATCGATCCAAAACCCTCATTTCAGCCTCTCAAGCCGTTGGAAATACGGCGCCGTTTCAGCCGCATATGCCATTGGAAGAGGCTCACGCTTGATCTAACGAACTTAGTCCATTAGACTAGACCAATTATATTATCCCTCCTGAATCCGTTATGAAAACCGTCGGTGTTCACGAAGCCAAAACCCATCTGTCGCGTCTGATCGATCAAGCCGTCAAAGGCGAACCCTTTGTCATTGCCAAGGGCGGGACGCCCATGGTCAAGGTCATGGCCATTGATTCGCCCAGTGCGGGGCAACAGCGCCGCCTGGGTTTTATGACGGGTCAATTTAGCGTGCCCGATGACTTCGATCGCATGGGGGCAGAAGACATCACACGCCTATTTGAGTCCGGCGCGTGAAGCTGCTGCTGGATACGCATTTGCTGCTGTGGGCGGCCACTGCGCCGCAGCGCTTGTCGGTTGAGGCACAAGCCTTATGCAACGACCCGGACAACGAACTTTACTTTAGTGCAGTGAGTATCTGGGAGGTGGCGATCAAGCGCGGATTGGATCGCCCTGATTTCCAGTTGGATGTGCGCCAGTTTCGCCGTGGGCTGATCGATAACGGCTATCAAGAGTTGCCCATGTCCAGTTTGCATGCGGTGGCCATCGACACCTTACCTGCGGTTCATCGCGATCCATTCGATCGCATGCTGGTGGCGCAGGCTAGCGTGGAGGGGTTTCCATTGCTCACCAGCGATGCGGTGTTGGCGCAGTATTCGGGGTTGGTCAGGCGGGTTTAAGAATGGTCTGTCTGAGATGAAAACGCGGACTACGGGTGTCTAACGGTTTCACCCTTCAGTGGGCGAATTCGCTTGGGCGGCGTTGAACGTGTAGGCCCTCTATTTTATTATCAGTTGTGGGAATAATTAATGTTGCATTTATTACCAATTCTGGCATATTCTGTCCATGCCTGAGATATCACGCCTATCGTCTAAGCCCATAGCACGGATCGGCGCGGCGTATGACGAGTTAATGGACTTGCCGGTCGCGGTGCGCCGTTCCATCGGTTATGCCTTGCACTTGGCGCAAGGCGGTGCGAAGCACGACAAGACCAAACCATCGAAGGGGTTCAAGGGTGCGGGTGTTCTGGAAGTAGTAGAGAGTTTTGACGGCGACACGTACCGCGCCGTATACACGGTGAAGTTTGCGGATGCCGTCTATAGTCCTGCATTGCTTCCAGAAGAAATCAATGAAGGGAATCGCGACGCCCAAGCAGACGATCGAGCTGATTAAAAAGCGATTGCAACAGGCAGCGGCGATTCATCAGGCGAAGGAGCAATAGATATGAAACCTAAATTGAAACAAACCACGTACCTTGCAGAGGGCGAAGAAGTCACCGTGACCCATGGCAGTGGCAATGTGTTTGCCGATTTAGGATTGCCCGATGCCGATGATCTGCTGGCCAAAGCCAACCTGGCCCTGCATATCCGGCGCACGATCAAGGCGCGCAAGCTCACCCAAGCCAAAGCCGCGCAACTGCTTGGCCTTGATCAACCCAAAGTGTCTTCGATTATCAACGGCCGTCTTGAGGGCTTTTCGACGGATCGGCTGATGCGCTTTCTGAACGATCTGGGGTGCGATGTGAAAATCACGATTTCCCCGTCGCATCCCAAATCACGCGGGCACGTCATGTTTGCCTAGCAGTCGGGGTCGATTCATCGGCGCGAACGGTAAAAACGACCCCTATGCAGAGTATGAAACTATGGGGAATTGAACAATTGCGTTTCGTGCGGGGCATGGTATTGCGGAGTGGGCACGGAAGCAGGGAGATCTAAAACTTTACATAGTTTCGATGGTGTTTTGAAGTGGGCGTTCCTCACTTCAGGAGACTGGTATGGATTCGACCCGAGAGATTTCCCGCGATACGAACAATGGACTCTGCGACAATTCGCTCGCAGCCCACCTTGATACATTCACTCAATACCTGACCGAACGCCGCTACTCTGCACATAGCCTCAGCTCCGCGTCACGGCGCGCCACGCAAACGGTCGCCGGCCAAACCCAAGTGACCTATGGCTTTGATAACGCCAAACGGCTCACTAACATTACCCAGGGTACCCAAAGCGTCGTCATCAGCTTGACGTGGGAAACTTGCATGCGTCGGTAAATGCCACCGATCACCAGTCCTTCCTCGCTCCAGTCAAACTGAAACGCTTCGCCTAGTTCAAACTTGAGCGGTACGAAAGCGTGCAGCCGCTGGCCTTCGCGCCCACGCCAGTGGCGAATAAAGTGGGTGACTTGGCTGTAGCCGCCGATGTAGCCTTCTGCCTGGATTTGAGCAAACAGCGCTTTGGCGCTGCGCCGATTCTGTTTGGCCCGATGGACAGGCAGTGGCCTAGGGCCATCGGCTTTGAGGGCCAATTCCAGTGCGCCGTGAAAGGCGGGGAGTCGGCTGGGACCCTTTGCCCGTTGGTAGGTCGGCGGGACCGCCGCTGTCGGCGTTCGCAGCCAGCGCCGGATGGTGTTGCGCGATAAACCGGTGCGCTTAGCTATTTCGTGGAGCGACAATTGGTCGCGTAAAGACATGCCTCGAATCTTGCCTATGGCCCTGGCCTTAGGCCACCCCGTAGGCCAGCCCCACATTTCCATGGTGATCACCTTTAAATAACTCCTGCCTACAAATTAGGCAGAACAAGTAGAACACCTGGGTCAGTTTTCGATCAGCATCGATACAAAAAGTGAGTCAGTTTTCGGTCAGCGACAACAGAAGCTATTAGCGGCGCGCTGCGATATGGCCTTTTACGACACCGACAACCATCATCCCGCAGCCGACGTCGAGAAGATGCGCGCCGCAATTCCCTTGCAGGACGCCGATCGCTGGCCGTGGCTCGATCGTCTCAATGCACTGCTGCGCGAGGCGCAAGCACGACATCAAAACGTCGTGCTCGCCTGTTCCGCGCTCAAAGAAAGCTAACGTGATCGGCTCACTGTGGGCTGCGTCGATGAGCGCTACGTCTTGCTGACCGGAGCGGCGCAACTGATCCGCGAAAGGTCAGCCGCCCGCAAGGGGCACTACATGAATCCCGCGCTGCTGGATTCGCGGCTTGCAACGTTGGAGACGCCCGCAACGTGCATCGCGCTGGATATTGCGGACACCCCCGAAGTATTGGCGGAGCGCATCCTGGTCGCGCTGCAATGAACCCTGACCGAATACAACCCCCGTAGGCAAGAGGCGAATCCTGCCAGGATAGTATGGTCAATCCGTGGACTTGAATAACCGATAAATCGTATCGCTGGAGAATCCGCGGCCTTGAAGAAAGCGCATCTGCTTGGCTTTTTCCGCGGAGTTTGTCGGTGGCGATGAAAATTTTCTTTGCCACACGGCGCGTGCGGATTCGAATTCTTGTTCGCGCGATGTAATCGTTAGTCGGGTGATGCTTTCGGCGTCGACCCCTTTTGACTTAAGCTCGTGCGCGATTTTGAGATGCCCGAAGCGCTTTTGCTTGGCGTTGATGAAGTGTTCGGCGAAGCGCTGGTCGGAGACTAAGCCGCTTTGCGCTAAATCTTCGATCAACGCATTGAGATCATCATCTTCTTCGGCGTAGCGCGATAATTTTCGCGCTAGCTCGGCGCGTGTATGTTCGCGCCGCGCGAGTAGGCGCAGCGCGCGCTCGCGCAGATCACTTTTCTTTGGCGTCTCCATTGGACTTTGCGGCGGCGCCTGCGACGCCGACGGTGGCGCGAATTTTCGCTTCGATCTCTTTGGCGATTGCCGGATTTTCTTTCAGATATTCCCGGGAGTTGTCTTTGCCTTGGCCGATTTTGTCGCCGTTGTAGGCATACCACGCGCCGGCCTTGTCGACGATTTTGTGCAATACCCCGAGTTCGATGATCTCGCCTTCGCGCGAGATGCCTTCGCCGTAAAGAATGTCAAACAGCGCTTCGCGGAACGGCGGCGCGACTTTATTTTTGACGACTTTGACGCGCGTTTCCGAGCCGATGACTTCTTCGCCTTTTTTGATGGCGCCGATGCGGCGGATGTCTAAGCGCACGGACGCGTAAAACTTCAGTGCGTTACCGCCGGTGGTCGTTTCCGGATTACCGAACATCACGCCGATCTTCATCCGAATCTGGTTGATGAAAATCACCAGCGTGTTCGAGCGTTTGATATTCGCGGTGAGTTTGCGCAACGCTTGCGACATCAAGCGTGCGTGCAAGCCCATGTGGGAATCGCCCATCTCGCCTTCGATTTCCGCTTTCGGCGTCAGTGCCGCGACGGAGTCAATGACGACGATATCCACCGAGCCGGAGCGCACCAGCATATCGGCGATTTCCAGCGCTTGTTCGCCGGTGTCTGGTTGCGAGATCAGAAGTTCCGATACGTCGACGCCAAGCTTTTGCGCGTATTGCGGATCAAGCGCGTGTTCTGCGTCGATGAAGGCCGCGACGCCGCCCATTTTTTGCATTTCGGCGATGACTTGTAGGGTCAACGTGGTTTTGCCGGACGATTCCGGGCCGTAGATTTCCACTACGCGGCCGCGCGGCAAGCCGCCCACGCCCAAGGCGATGTCCAGACCGAGCGAGCCGGTCGATACCACGTCGATATCTTTCACGACATCGTGGTCGCCCAGCTTCATGACCGAGCCTTTGCCGAATTGCTTTTCTATTTGCGAGAGTGCCGCAGCGAGCGCTTTGCTTTTGTTCTCATCCATTGAGATTCCTTAGGGTGTGTAACTTGAAAAAATTTAAGGATACAATTATCGCATAGCGGACGAAGGTACGTACGCGGGTAATTTTTGTCGTTCGTGTACTAAATGAATGGCGACCCTCATAGCCGTAGGCCACGGGCTAGCCTACGGCTGTGAGGATGAGCTTGGGGTTTGATGAGAGCGTCTTTTAATTACGAAAAGCGCGCTAGACTTTCTGTTCGCCCCTCACCAAACGACCGGGCAACGCACCCGTCGCTTCGCCATTCGCCATCACTTCGACCCCGGCAACAAAAGTATTGCGATAACCTTCCGCGCGCTGAATCATGCGTCGCCCACCGGCGGGTAAATCGTAGATCAATTCCGGCAACGTCACGCGTAGCGCGTTGAAATCGATCAAGTTGAAATCGGCGCGATAGCCCGGCGCAATCACGCCGCGGTCGTTGAGGCCGTAGGTGCGTGCCGTGTCGAAGGTTTGTTTTTTCACCAGATATTCCAACGGTAAACGCGGGCCGCGTTTGC
>JBKJHT010000206.1:0-5044 GCA_046598945.1 Burkholderiales bacterium
CCTACGCGGCCGGCGAGCAATACCTGCCGGACGGGATTGAAAATAAGCGCTGGTACGAACCGACCGATCGCGGGCTGGAAGGAAAAATTCGCGACAAGCTCAATGCGTTGCGCGAACTGGACGCAAGCGCGAAGAAAAAAATGTAGGGTGCGCAGCGCGCACCGTTCCATCATCAACGTGCGCATAGCGCATGCAACGGACCATCATGTTAGACATTCAATTATTCCGAACGGATTTGCAAGGCACCGCTGAACGCCTTGCTGGGCGCGGCTTCCAGCTCGACGTGGCGGCGTTCAGCGCGTTGGAAACCGAGCGCAAAACGATCCAGGTGGAGACCCAAGAATTACAGGCGAAGCGCAATCAATCGTCGAAGCTGATCGGTCAAGCAAAATCAAAAGGTGAGGATACAACCACCATCATGGCCGAGGTAGCAAATCTCGGCGATGAGTTGAAGGGAGCGGAAGCGCAACTCGAAGCGGTGCAGGCCAAGCTGCAAGAATTGATGTTGAACGTACCGAACCTACCCGACGCGAGCGTTTCGGTGGGAAAATCGGCTGATGACAATATCGAAGTTCGGCGCTGGGGCACGGCAAAGAAGTTTGATTTTGAAGTCAAAGATCACGTCGATATTGGTACGCATCTTGGCGGGTTGGACTTCGAGACTGCCGCTAAGCTGTCAGGCGCGCGCTTTACGCTGATGCGCGGCAAGATCGCCCGGCTGCATCGCGCCATTGCCCAATTCATGCTCGACACCCAGACTCAGGTTCACGGCTACGTCGAGCACTACACGCCCTATATCGTCAATAGCGAAACTTTGCTCGGTACCGGGCAGTTGCCGAAATTCAAGGACGACATGTTCGCCGTGCGCAAGGGTGGAGACGCCGAGGCGGAAGATTTATATTTGATTTCAACGGCGGAAATTTCGCTGACGAATACGGTGCGCGGCGAGATCGTTCCGCTCGATCAATTGCCGCTTAAACTCACGGCCCACACGCCGTGTTTTCGCTCCGAAGCGGGAAGCTACGGCAAGGACACGCGCGGCATGATCCGCCAACACCAATTCGACAAAGTCGAGATGGTGCAGATCGTGCATCCGGATAAATCCTATGCAGCGTTGGAGGAAATGGTCGGCCACGCCGAAGCGATTTTGCAGAAATTGGAATTGCCCTATCGCGTGATGGCGTTGTGTAGCGGCGATATGGGCTTCGGCGCGGCGAAGACCTATGATCTTGAAGTCTGGCTGCCGGCGCAAAATGCCTATCGAGAAATTTCGTCTTGCAGCAATTGCGAGGCGTTTCAAGCACGGCGCATGCAGGCGCGGTTTCGTAATTCGCTGGGCAAGCCGGAGTTAGTTCACACGTTGAATGGTTCCGGCTTGGCCGTGGGCCGCACTCTAGTGGCCGTGCTGGAAAATTATCAGCAAGCCGATGGTAGCGTGTCGATACCATCGGTGTTGCGGCCCTACATGGGCGGTCTGGAAAAAATCGCGTAAAACGATGCCACGTTATTTTGCGTTGATCCCCGCGGCCGGAAGCGGGACTCGGCTTGGCGCCGAAACGCCGAAGCAGTATCTCGATCTCGGCGGCAAATGTTTGCTCGCTCACGCCGCCGCAACGCTGCTCGCGGAGCAACGAATCGTCAAGATATTTATCGCGACCCTGCCTGAAGACCCTTATGCCGAGCGGATCCCAGCCATGCCCGGCCTGGAAGCCGCTCTGATTCTGCCTTGTGGCGGCGCCACCCGCGCGCAAACTGTGCTGAATGGTTTGCGCGCAATGGAAGGCCATGGTGTGCTCGATAACGATTGGGCGGTGGTGCATGATGCCGCGCGGCCTTGTTTGTCAGCAACGGCGCTGAGCCGCTTGATCGACGAGGTGGGTAACGATGTAGTGGGTGGTCTGCTGGCGGTGCCGGTTTCCGATACCCTAAAGCGTGGTGACGCATACCAACGCTCAACGGCTACCGAACCACGCGCCGGACTCTGGCAAGCACAGACGCCGCAAATGTTTCGCGTCGGCGCCTTGCGCAGTGCGTTGCAAGGTGCGCAATTCGACGCCATCACCGATGAAGCCAGCGCGATCGAGGCGGCGGGGATGCGGCCGAAGTTGGTGATGGGCGAGCGCAGCAATATCAAGGTCACCTATCGAGACGATCTTTTGCTTGTAGAATGGCTTCTGGCGCGGCGGGCAGTGGCATGACTAAACTGCGCGTCGGTCAGGGCTTCGATGTTCACGCCTTTGCGGCCGGCCGAAAGTTGATCATCGGCGGAGTCGAAATTTCGCATCCGGTCGGACTGCTCGGACATTCCGATGCGGATGTTTTGCTACATGCGATTAGCGATGCCTTGCTCGGCGCGGCCGGCTTGGGTGATATTGGCCAGCACTTTTCCGATCAAGATGCCGGTTTCAAGGACATCGATAGTCGTGTGTTGCTGCGTGCGGTGAAAGATAAACTTCGGGTACGGGATTTTGACGTGGTGAATGTCGACGCCACGATTATCGCGCAAGCGCCACGCATGGCGCCGTACATCGCCGATATGATCGCGAATATTGCCGGCGATCTCGATGTGACCGAAAACGCGATCAACATTAAGGCGACGACCACGGAACGGCTGGGTTTTACGGGGCGCGGCGAGGGGATCGCCGCCCAGGCTATGTGCCTTATCGAGCGGCGTGCCCAAGGCGAGCTATAGGTCGGCGTCGGAACTGGTTTGCGACAAGCGACTGACCAAGTTACGTAAGAAAATCTTATTGAACTGCAACTGGGTGCTTTCCGACATCAGGTCCATTTGTGGAACGTGAAGGCGCACGATTTGAACATCATCCAGGGCGCTGATTGCGGTAGTGCGCTCTTGATTGGTTGGATTGAGGAACGAGATTTCGCCGAAGCAATCGCCAGCTTTCAGCGCGTTCAACATGCGCCCGCCTTTGGTCACCTTGACCTTTCCTTTGACGATGACGTAAAACGCCTGGTCAATATCGCCTTCCTGTAGGACGCTTTCGTTTTTCTTGCGGCTGACCCAATCGGCGTTGCGCACGACTTCCTTGAGTTGTTCTTCGCGGAAAAATTTGAAAAAATTGAGGTCGCGAATGAGATTTACTTTTTCCGCCTGGCTTAGCTCATTGACAATCTGTTCCCATTCCTTAAGGCTATCAGCTAAGTCGCGCGAGAATTCATACCAGTTGGCATAGCGCACCGAAACGTCTTTATGCATCGCCTTTTGCACAATGGCTACCAGCCGATCCGGCAGCTCGGGACGAAAATCGGTAATCGGCGTCGCCGGTTCATTCAAAATCTTATTCAACATGGACGGGAAACTCTGCGCCGTAAAAGGCAGTTTCCCGCACAGTAGTTCGTACAACACGATTCCCATCGAGTAGATGTCGGATTGCACCGACGGGTTTTCCTCGTTGATCTGCTCTGGCGACATGTACGCCGGCGAACCGAGGAAACCCTGAACTTGGGTGGTCTGGGTGGTGGAAATATGCGCCGTTCCGAAGTCGCTGATCTTGATATCGTCTTGATCGCTCAAGAGGATGTTCGTGGGCTTGATGTCGCGATGGATTACGCCGTTTTGATAGGCGTAATCCAAGGCCCGGCAGCATTTGAACACCAGCATCGCGACTTTGCGAATGGGCAGTAGATTGTCTTCGCTACAGTATTGTTTCAGGTTCCCGGCCGGCACATACTCCATGACCAGATAGCTCAATTCCGCGTCGGTCGAAGCGTCGAACACCTTGACGATATTGGGATGCACCAGCTTGCCGGCGAGGGACGCCTCGATTAAGAACAGTTTGCGGCGGCGTGCCGCTTCGGGATCCTGGTCATCAATGGCCTTGTCCGGCACTTTAAGCGCGACTTTGCGCTGATTGAATGGATCGTCGGCCAGGTAAACAGTTGCGCAGGCGCCACGCCCAACTTCGCGAATGATAATGTACTTTCCGACTCGTTCAGGTGATACTGGATCGCTCATGTAATCTTGAATAGTGAGATTTTCGCCGTTAGCGATTAACTTAAAAGTTTAGAAATACCGCAAAAGTTATTGTAAATTATGTATTATGATACCCTGTTCCTAACCCAGAAGATCAACAATTTCAGATAGAATGTGCAACGAGTGTGATAAGGGTTTTTGCATAAAGTTAAACAAAAGCAATATGATATAATTTATATCAAGTAAATATACTAGATAGCTACTGTAACTATATAATTTATTATAATATTTTATATGCAAAAATTGAAAGTTTGCTGCGTTATGTGGAAAATTAAGTGTCCCAATTACCCCCTGCTTGTCCAGTGCGGAGTCGTTTAGTTGTTATTGACCCAAAGTGGTGAGCGTGGTCTGAAGCTCACCTTACCGGATCGCGCCGACGTCTCCGCGGCGTTGGTCGTTCACGAATTGTTGATTCGCGCTCAAATCGGCGCAGTTGATGCCGTGGAGATCGATGCGTCCAATGTCGTTATACTTGACGTGGCGGTGATGCAACTTCTTCTTGCTTGGCTCAAGGTGCTTGATTCCCAGCACGTACCGTGGCACTGGAGCGGTGCTTCAGAAACGTTTAAACAAATCGTAATTTTGGCCGGATTGGCGCGGACATTGCGATTAGAGAGCGAGCAACCAAATGAAAATGCCAATCTTTGATCGCCAGCAGTTGACCATTTACGCACTCGTGGCGCTTTTGCCGTGGGTTTGGGCGGTTTTTTTTGTTCCTGTTTGGGTCAGTGGCGTGGCGCTATTGCTGACGATAGTGGCAATTATCGTCGCCCTGAGCTTGACCTCGGGGACTATCCCGGAATTGCTGGAGCCTGACGAGCCGGATGTTGATGTCGGGGAAGATAAAAATGCGATTCGCCGTGCCTCGCGGCCGTTGCGGCGCTTGCTGTCGCGCTGGTCGGGGATTACCCACAGTACTACGGCAGAACTGGGCGAAACGCAAGGCGCGCTGCAGGAGGTCATTGACGAATCGGAAACAGCGGTGCTGAGCATCAGCAAAAGTTTTCGCAGTATCACGAGCCGTTCGACTCAGCAAATCGAGTATGCGATGGG
>JBKJHT010000116.1:0-10388 GCA_046598945.1 Burkholderiales bacterium
ATGAATGCTGTCGATGCGGCCGGGCCGCGGCGCTAACACGACGACGCGACTGCCCAGATAAATCGCTTCTTCGACATCGTGGGTAACGAACACAATGGTGGTGTTTTCAATTGCGCGCAGGTAGCGGATGAGATCGTGCATCACGTCGCGAGTCTGCGCATCGAGGGCGCCGAACGGTTCGTCCATCAATAGAATCCGCGGCCGCGGCATCAATGCGCGGGCGATGGCAACACGCTGCTGCATGCCGCCGGAAAGTTGGTTCGGATAAGCGCTCGCTACATGCCCCAATCCCATCACCGCGAGCAGCGCATCGGCGCGGCCCGAGGCCACCTCCACGTCCGCGGAGGTGATGTCGCGGCGGTGTGTTTCGAGGCGGCGCGAGAACTTGATGTTCTGCATCACCGTCAGCCACGGGTAGAGGCTGTAGTGTTGGAATACGACGGCGCGATCGACGCCGGGGCCTTCAATCGGCACACCGGCGATGCTTACTTGGCCGCTGGTGCGCGTTTCCAGTCCGGCGATGATGCGCAGTAACGTCGATTTGCCGCAGCCCGATGCGCCCACCAGCGTCACGAATTCGCCCGCTGCAACGGTAAGATTAATATTTTCCAACGCAGTGGTGGTTGCTGCCGCGGTCGAGAAAATCTTGCCGAGGCGCGAGATGGTGATGGTCTTGGCCATGCTTATCTCGAATAAAGCCACGGAAAGGAACGGCGATGGAGGAAACGAAAACCTTGATCCATTGCAAGTCCAATGGCGCCGATCAGCAGAATGCCGGCGAATATTTTATCGGTCTGCAAAAATCGTTGCGCCTTGAGAATGGCGTAGCCGAGGCCGGAGTTCGCCGCAACCAATTCCGCGACCACCAGATAGGTCCAAGCCCAACCCATGGTGACGCGCAGGGTATCGAGCAACGCCGGTTTAGCCGACTGAAACACCACCAGCGACATCACTTCGCCACGAGTGGCGCCCATGGTTTGCGCCGCTTCGATTTGCTGCATTGGCACGCGGCGCACATCTTCGGCCATCATCAGCACCATCTGAAAAAAAGTGCCGATGAAAATGATGGCGATCTTCGAACTCTCGTCGATGCCGACCCAGATCATCACCAACGGAATGAACGCGACAGCGGGCATGTAGCGAATGAAATCCATCAGCGGTTCCAGCAGCGCTTGAATTGGCCGATAGGCGCCGATGAACAATCCCAACGGCAAGGCAAGCAGCGCCGACAGCAACCACCCGGCGCTGACGCGATAGGTGCTGATCCAAATATCGCGCAGCAAATTGTCTTGACTGAACCATTTGCCAACGCGAAGAACGACATCGACCGGGCTGGGCAGAAACACTTTATCCATCCAGCCGCTGGCGCTGGCAATCCACCATAGTGCGATCGGAAACAGAAAACCGATGATGGCGAAACCCCAATAGTGCCGAACGCCGAGTGCGCCGCGGATCACCCAAATGCTCGAGCGCGCACTAGGGGTTTCGGCGGCGCTGGTGCTGAGATTGGGCTCTACGGGAACCATTCTCGTGTCGAATCAGATTCAGCGTTTGGCGACTTCACGCACCAGCGATGAATCGAGTCCCTTGGCGATGTCGGGGTTGCCTTCCAGCAGTTTGTTATCGAGCAAAAACTTGGTGATCGTCGGTGCGACGGCGACCAAGGAACTGCTGTTCTTCTCGTCAAACGCGGCAAGCACTTCTTTCTCGCCAAAGAACCTCGTACCCGGTAAGAAAACTTTATACTCCTCGGGTTTCAAGCCGACGATCTTGCTCATAATTTGCGCCGCTTCGTCCGGCTTGGCTTGAATGAACGCAACCGTGTCGTACCAGGCGCGGATCATACCGAGAAAATCTTTGCGTTTTTCCTTGATGGCTTTTTCTTGCGCGACAAGCAGATCGGGAATCAGGCCCGGCATGTCTTTCGAGGTAAACAACGCCTTACCTTTGCCGCTGGTTTGAATTTGGTTCACCCAGGGATTCCACACCACAGCGGCGTCGACGCGGCCGGCGAGAAACGCGGCGGCGGCATCACCGGCGGTGAGATTCGTCACCTTCACATCGGCCAGGCTCATGCCGTTTTTCGCCAACGCCGTCACCAGCACAAAATGCGAAATGCTGAATTCTTCCAGCGCGATGGTTTTGCCTTTGAGGTCAGCGAAATTTTTAATCTTCGGGCTGACCATTAAGGCATCGTTGCCAGCCGAGTTGTCGTTAACCAGAATGGCCTTGATGGCAATGCCTTTCGCCAGTGGCGCCAGCGTATCGCTCCAGGTCTGGCAATTGGCATCGACTTGCCCAGCGGACAGCGCGGCGATGGAGTCGGTGTAATTCGCGAACCAAACGAGTTTGACCTTGGCGTTATGTTTTTTGAAGAAGCCTTTTTGCTCGGCGACGTACCACGCCACCCAGCCGGGCCAATCGCTCAAGCCGATCTTGACCTCCGCCAATGCGGAAGGAATAGTGGAAAGGGACAACATAATGGCGCCGATGGCGCCGCAGACTATACGTTTGAATGACATTGAGATTCCTTTTCGGTTTTGTGCCATGGGAGAGGGCGCCAGCACCATCCTGATCGCGACCTCCCGGGCTTTTATCCCTCCGTGGAATCCCATCATCAATGAGACCGGACTGCTCTCGGACCAGACGCTTCGACGAAGCCGGAACCCTAGCCGTCCTAAAGACGCGGTCCATCATGCACCTCGCCTCTCTGGTCTAACCCAATGCAGAAACCATGCCACGGCCCGGACTACCTCGCTTAGGTAATCTATATCAATGAGTTAGAGTACGATTTAGACGTTAGGCATGGCGCGACTATGCCCCAAAATCGTGCGAATAGAATTGATATCGCACTGTAATTGCGCGCGATTGCTTTTAGGCCATCGGCCTGGGAGCAAGTAAGGGCGCGGCTCCTGAGGCATGCATGGCCAGAAGCCAATCTGGGTGCGGCGGATGGCCATTGCCGATCAGGCGAGGCGAATGTTTCAGATGCCGGCGCGAACTACCCCACGCTCACCGGGACGAGCGTCATCGTGTCGTTGCCGAAAATGTCGATCACCTTGACCGCCACTGTGTAGCGTCCTGGCCGGTCGTATGTGTGCTGGGCCGTTGCCAGCTCCAGGTCGCGGTTCTGGCGGGTACGGAAACTCTGCCATTCGTTCTCGAAGATGTAGCCGCCGGTCCAGCGCTCCTCGAACTGGATTTCTCCCCCAACTGCGATTGAGGCCTGGTTTCCAAACGCGTTTGCTTCAACTCCCGACTCCCGCGGAACCTTGATAATTTCCTTGCGCTGCATATAGTCGAAATCCACCGCCCAATAATCTACCCAATCGGTCCAGTGCTTGGTGAGTTTTTCTTTATTGACGATGCCGTCCTTGCTCTTGCTCACCTTGTAAAGCTGCCCTTGGTCGCACATGACCTCGCTCTTGCCTTCTTTCATGGAGGCAATCGCGGCCTCGGCGGCCCCCTGGGTGTAATAGACCGAAAAATCGGTCAACTCAATCCTGACTGCGAGCTTGTTTTTCTTCTCATAGCGCGGCGTGGCCTCGACGAAACTGATGTCGTGGAAGACCACCTGGCCTTTGTCCACTGCCCGCTTGTCAAACACTTCGGCGGGAATGTATTTCGGGGCAAGGTCGATGCCCTTGCTGCGCGCCTCTTCCAGCACGGCGGGGAACAACCCCATCTCGAACTCGAAGGCAAGCACGTCCGCACGGGATGCGCCACGCTTGCGGCATTCCGTGATGACCTCTTCGACGAACAGCCGACCCACGGGCAAATTGATCGGCCCGATCACCACCAGCCGCCCGTTGCGCGCGCCGTGAAAAAAGCCGTCCTGCGCCTGCGCGCCTTCGTTGCCGCCAAAGCCCGTCGCCTTGTAAGCGCGAAGAATCAACGCGCGAAAATCGTTTTCCTTTTGCTCGAGGGCTTGCTCCTTCTGTGCGCCGGTCATGCGACCGCCGACGTTCAAATAAGCCTGCCGCTCATAACGGCCAAGGTTCAGCACCTCGAAGGCTCGGAAGTCTTTCTCCGCGGCTTTCAATTCGCGCTGGACGCCGATTAGCCGCTTGCGTGTGGTGTGGATGCCGAACTTGCCGAGGTCGGTGGCAATCCATTTGCGGCCTAGCTTTTCGGCCACGGCCGCCGTGGTGCCGCTGCCGCAGAAGAAGTCCGCCACCAAATCGCCGGGGTTGCTGCTGGCTTTGATAATTCGCTCAATTAGGGCTTCGGGTTTTTGGGTCGGGTAATGCGTGTCCTCAATAGCTTGAGAATTGAGAGGTGAAATATCGTCCCATAAATCAGTCGCCGGAATGCCGGGCATCTCATCAAGATAGAGCTTCATGCGCGGCATCGTGCCTGTTGTGAAAACGATTTTCCCGGCGGCATAAAGCTCGTCCATTCTCGCTTTGATATATGACCAGCACCGCGAGCCGACTGGACGGACACCATGCCATTCATAGATTTGACTGTCGGACGCTCGGGACATTGAGGCCGTGAGGTCGCGAAGAGTGAAGCGTCTGCCTGTGCCGGGTTCAACCGAAGAGTAGTGCGACTCTTGGTATTCCTTCGAGTAAGGCTGGTAAGGTTTATTCCAGATGTAGCGGTCTGTTTTTGTTGCCGAGATAATTCGGTCGGTGACGGCTGCATAACGAACGCCAGCGTTTCCGTGAGCTGTTGCCCTTTGCCAAACCAGTGAGCCAAGCATTCGGTCTCGGCCAAAAATTTCTGCGACCGCCAGTTCAATGAACGGCGCAACTGTTGGCATCATGTGGAGATAAACGCTTCCTTCGTCGTGCATCAAGTCGCGCATGAGGATGAGGCGTTCATAAATCATGGCGATGAAGGAATCCGCCCCGCGCCCCCAAGTGTCGCGATAGGCAATCTGCTCCAGCAAATTCGCCTCCTTGTGAAAGGTCTCGCCGCCGATCTCGATGTCCATGCTGAAGTCCGCGCCGACATCGAAGGGCGGGTCGATGTAGATGAGCTTGAGGCCGCCGGCGTCCTCAATCTGGCGGCGGAGCGCGCCGGCCTTGAGGGAGGAGAGGATTAGCTTGTTGTCGCCCCAGATGAGCTTGTTTGTCCAGCCCTTTTGTTGGCGTCCGCGACTATCAAACAGCTCCCCTTGCGTCTTGGTTTCTGCGCGCGGCTCGTCTATGTGTTCGAGCGTTTGAAAGGGCAGCACCGTGGTGCACACGTCGCGCGTTTTGCCGTTCCAGACCAACTCGACCTCGCGCTTGTCCTCGAACAGGATGAAGCGGTATTTCTCCGGCAGAGATTTGCCTTGCTGAATCAGAGTGACCAGGTCACGCTGCTCGGCTTCGGACAGGTGATATGAGGGTGTGTGCTTGGCCATCGGTGGCTAGTCGCTTTTCATGGATTTGCGTTCTTTAAGCGTTTATTGACGTCTAATGAGGTTTTTAGGGATTTAGAAAGGGGTTTATAACTATTTGAATTTAATACTTTTGGTACTAATCCTATAACCCGTCTATAGCCTTTAGTTGGAATTTAGGGCTTTAGCCTCTGTGGCATGCCAACGTGCCCAGCGCCGAGCGTTGACCATGCTGATGCGTCCTTCGTCGCGCAGTTGCCGCAACAGATTTTGCACTTGCTTTGCCGATAGCGACGGCAACACCTGCCTTAGATCGGACAACGGGCTACCCTCGGCATTATTGTCGCGAATGTGTTTTAAGAGAAGCGCTTTGTTGGTGTCGTGATCGAGACCACGCCGGCGCGTATAGGCACCAAGCTTGCCAATGACAGCGTAAAGTCCGCGCGAGAGTATATAGCGCACGCCTCGGCCTCGGCCATGGGATTCGATAACGCCTGCTTCGACCAACGCGGGCACTCGCACCTGTTGTGCCGCTGTGAGCGGTTGCTCGCGCCGGAGCGCATCGAGAAGCAGAAAATCATGGGTCGAAAAGCTGTGCAATTGCTCTTCGCCGATACGCTCTAAGAATTGAATAAACTCGGCATCTTGCACCGTGCCTTCGAGCGTCAATCGAACTTCGTGTGGCGCCGATCCTGCGAGGTTTGGCAGGGGTTTGCTCTGCCGTATCGCTGCTTCAAACATGAGATTCATGCCTTGGCCGGATCGCTCGATGAACCCACAACGGCCCAGCGCCTCGGCGAGGCGGCGATTGCGCGGATTTTGTTGATCGAGAATATTTTCCGGGGTAATGCCGGAAGGCAATCCGCCGGGGCTGATGACTTCCAACCGGCGCGGAAATTGACGCAGAAATATCGACCCGCTCAGCCGGTAATCTCGATGCGCGACCGCGTTTAGTAGCGCTTCGCGAATGGCGACTTCGTCAAAAGTGGGGATGTCATAACGAAACAAACCTTCTTGGTAACTCTGCCGATCGTTGCGTTGATTGATGCGCTGCCAAAGTAGATCATGACAGAGAAAAAATCCTTCGCGAAACTCGAATCGATCTTGTGCCGGGCCTGACGCTTCTGAAGAACGGTACTCAAAAATAATCTCGGCCTGCGCGAGATAACGTCCAAGTGCGTCGTGTGTGCCGAATAACACCAATGCCGCGATGTTAGGATGCCCGTCGGTTAGCAGTTCGGCATCATTGAGGACATGCGATTTGTCCCAACCGAGGATCTTTGCATTACCGGTTTTGCGTGCCCATCGTTGCCGGAAATCGAAAACTGCCTCATCCGATAGATCGCCAAGACTAGATTTAGTCGCTTCGGCGGAATAGTCTGGGCCACTCTCAGCAAACATGGAACGCAGTTCATGATCTGGAATAGGAACGAGATCATCACCCGCGCGACGCAGATAGCGACCGTTGTATTGCCATGCGGTGCCGGGTAGTCGGCCAGGCACATGCACGATCAAGAGGCGCTTGTCTTGATAGGTTATTTCTTCGACCGAGATACGCTGCTGCAACTTTTCATAGAGCCCGGCGGCAGCGCGGCCCGGCTCGGCAAATGCTTTGGTTCCGACAACTTTACGTGGCCTACGGTCGGTCACGCCGAGGATCACTTTACCACCGCCTTCGTTGGCCAGCGCGACGCAATAGTCCACCAACTTATCGAAGTGATAACTCGACGCGGCTGATTTAAATTCAATACGTTCGCCTTCCGGTTCAGACAGCAACGCCGCGATCTGCTCGGGCGTAGTCATTCCTGATACTCGCGAAATGATGTAACAAGTCCGGCGAAATCGTTTGGCTTATATTGCTCAAAGCTCTGTTGATCAACATAAACAAACCCGTAGTGCGTTCCGCTCTCGGCTTTGCTCGCTTCAGTTGCATCCGCACACCATTGCTTGAGCCGCATCATTTTTTGCGGCACGTCGAGTTCTTCTCGACCTTTGGTTTCGATAATCCACACGGCGCAATCGGTGGTGCGCGCGATAAAATCCGGTGTGTAAGTTGAAAGGTCGCCATTGGCCTTTACGTAATCTAGCTTGAAGCCGACAGCCATGTAATTTTTGCCGAATGCCTGCACGTCGGGTGCGGTTTCAAGAAAGGCGGCGAATGCCAGTTCCAATCCATCTGCATTGCTCTCACCCACAATACGATTGAATACCGATCGCTTGGTCAATAAAAAGCCACGCGATTCTGTACGGAACGGGCGCGTGTCGCGCAGCCGAATATGTCCCTCAATGCGCGAGGTACCGCTGTCGTGGATGGTCAGCGCGTTGATCGCGGCGCGGAAGTGATCAAATAGCACCTTGCCCACTTCCGGCTCGGATAGGTTGCGCAGGATTACCGGAGCATCCAAATCGACAGGGCTGGTAAAGAGGTAGTCGCGGATGAACGTTTTGACCTTGGGATAGAGCTGATCATATCCCCCGACCAGTCGCAAATCTTTGAGCAACTGGCGGGCAAAGAAGGCAATCACCGAGCGATAATCCGCCATGCCGCTACTATCGAGTTGAATAATGTGATCGATTTCGGAATCGAGCATGGTTTTGAAGACGATATCGCGAGTCTGTTCCGGGGTGAAGGCCTTGATGGGTAGCTTGGGGTTACCGAACGACAGGGGGTCGAGTTCGGCCAGGTCTTTGAACTCGCGATTGAAGCGCCGGGTGAGCCGTGGCAGGGCAATGTCGAGTTCGTCGATGTTCTTTTCCGGCGATTCAGTATCAACTTCGACGATCAAGGAGTCCTGCCGATCTCGTCCACCGGCGCCGCCCATCGGGACACGGTCAAAGGTGACCCCTTCGTTCTGAATCGACTCCACGAAGTCCATGAAGGCGGGCGTCCCCATGACGGAGACAGTCTCGCGCTGGTCGCTGCCGAAATACATACGGCGCAGGCCGCGACCCAAAGTCTGTTCCGGCAAGATGTTGCTCTTGGCGGCGTAAGCGCGCAGTCCGACAATAACAGTCACGTTGCGCACGTCCCAGCCTTCCTTGAGCATCAGCACCGACACGATCGCCTTGTAGGGCGACTTCCAAGTATCGATGTCATTTGCCTGTTTGCGCAGAAGCTCCAGCTCGTCTTTGCTCTTACCTGAGGACGCCTCGGAAATCTCGCCGTTGACCTTGGTATGGATCACCAGCACCGCGTCCTGCAATTCGGAGCAAATCTTCTTTAGGTACTCGCCCACTTCGTCACAGTTTTTGGTGTCATCCACCATCACGAACAGCACGGCCTTCTTACCGAGCTTCTCGTGTTCGGCATAGCTCTTGCGCCATTCCTCCACGCCAAGCTGCAAGTAGTCGGCATATTTTTCGGTGATGATTGGGCTCTTGTGCTCGGCGAGTTTGGCGCGGCTGGCCGCATCAGGCAATACGGGATGCTTCACGACGTTTTGGGCGATTGCTTCGACCAGTGGATAGTCGCTCACGGTCTGCACAAATATCGCGCCGTCGTTGTGGCGCGGTGTCGCCGTCACGTCCACTTGGATTGCCAACCGCAAGTCTTTTTGCAGCAGCCGATGATGGATGTCCTGGATGCTTTGGAACCACGCCATGCGGGGATCGTGGATATGATGCGCTTCGTCGTTAAACACGGCGAGCTCATCAATCTCGCGCACGATCTCGCCGAGATCCGTTTTGCTATCCGTCGTCTTGCCGACCGGTTTTTCCCCGAATGGCGCCAGGAAGTAGTCGCGCAGGTCATCATCTTCTAGCGAAGCCTCAGGCACTTCGCCAAGATAGACGCGGTGAATGTTGGTGAGGAAGATGTTCCCCGTTGGCCGGACGATGCGCACGTCATCCTGGATATGTAGCGCGAGCTGGAAGTCATCTCGCCAATTGCAGCCTGTGTGCCCGTTATCGGGCAGCACGGGATCGTTAAAGAAAATGCGTAGTCCGTCAAAATCGGCGCGCAATCGATCCAGTACGATGATATTTGGCGCGATGAGAAGAAAATTGCGCGCCAGCGTCGAATCCGCCTCGTAGAGCTTGTGAAAATAGCTCCAGGCCATGAGCAGAGAAAGCACCTTTGTCTTGCCCGCACCCGTCGCCATCTTTATGACGAAGCGCGGCCAATCCTCGTCGAACATATTGCTCGAGACGGCCCCGGACGCGTCGAAGCGTAACAGGTCGAACTTGTCGCGAGCGCCGCGCACGTCGAACAGCCAAATTATCGTTTCGACGGCCTCGCGCTGCGCGAAGTAATATTGAAATTGAATTTGCGTGCCATCACCCTGCTCGATCATGTGGTCAGTATCAAACCACCATTTCAGAAGCGCGTGTGACGTGGAACTGGCTCCGGTATAGCCCGAGTCCCGCCATGTCTTAACCTCGTTACGAATGTTCGCGACAAACGGCGGCAGAAGTTTTTCATACGCAGTACTGCGCAATTCTTCGGCCGCAGGGAACCACCTATGCTCAGGTTCCAATACCTTATATGGGGAAAGCGGAAACTCTGGGTGTAGTGCCATTAGGAACGTCGCGCAGTGAGCCAGGCCCGCTGCGAATATTTGGTTGCCTTCATGAATTACTCCGCCCTCGCATATTGAGGCACTTATTGTGAGGTTTGTTCATTTGATGCGAATAGATTGAGTTTACCATTGACGCACTATCTTTCAGGAATCCCGTGCGATACTAACGTGGTAACGTCTATGCCAAGAGCCGCGCCCCTGCTTACTCCCAGCCCGATGGCCTGGGCGTCAATGCCAGCGCGGTTCTTGGCATAGACGTTGCTACGTTAGTATCGCGCGGGATTCCTGAAAGATAGGGCGTCAATGGTAAACTCAATCTATCCCCATGGACCCACGCGGTTTTATTCTGCCAAGCGCTCAATGTTCTACTGGATCGTAGACGAAGGTAATCTGGATGGCGGCGGCCAACATGACTGAATATTAAGAGATTGCACCATGAATCCATTGAGTGATACAGAACTTACCTCCCTGCTGGGCGATACGGAATCGGATCGCATTGAACGCAAGAAAACCTGGGCGGGCGACACACCAGAGAAAGCGCG